>CAXRBW010000030.1:0-4405 GCA_964228775.1 Pyrinomonadaceae bacterium
AACATCTGAAAAAGTCGCTTTTGAACTCCTCACGAGGGGGGCCAGATTCTCGGCCCAAGAGGCCAAAGAGTTTGGTCTCGTAAATCATGTGTGGAGTGAAGCGGACCTCGACCGCGAGACTGAGGCACTCCTAGACTCATACCGAAAGCTATCAAGGTCCGCAGTCACAATGACAAAGCGCCTTCTCTACTCTCAGGATGGATTGTCATTCGAGGAGGCAATCGAAGCGGGTGCGCAGGTAAATGCCGACGCGCGGATGACAAAGGATTGTCGTGACGGCATCGAGCGATTCCTCAGCAAATAATCAGGAATCGAGGGCTCTCGCCAACGGATCCTCGGCAATCGCTTCAATCAAACCGATTCGTAAAGCCTCATTGGCATCGACCACTTTGCCGGTCATGAACATCTCGATCGCCACTGCCGATCCAATGAGTCGGGGCAACCTCTGAGTCCCTCCCCACCCCGTGATGATTCCGAGACCCGCGCCCGGATGGCAGAATGTCGCCGACGGCGAGGCGAAACGTCGCGAACAACTAATCGCGAGGTCGAGTCCACCACCGAAACAGAATCCATTAACCGCAGCAATCGTAGGTTTTGAAGACTTGAAGATTGAATCCATTAGCTTCTGCCCCAGATTTCCGAACGCAGGCGCATTCTCAAATGAAAGCTCGGCAATCTCACGTATGTCGGCACCCGATGCGAACACGGAGTCGCGCCCTGTGAAAATCGTCTTACTGATTCCTCCATCACTCTCGATACGCTGCATCAGATCGATCAACTCCCTGACGGTTTCAGAGCCGAGAGGATTTCTGGTGTCCGGCTTGTTGAATCGAATAATCGCCGAGCCCCCGAGTCTCTCGAACAGAATTGCTGGAGCTGAGTTGCCCATTGGCATCAAATGCTTGAAGGAAGGGAAAAGGGTCCGATGTGTGGGGCACTTGTATTGAGTGTTGTCTCAAGCGCGAGAATCAGACTCTCACGCAGATCTTCGGGGACTACTATGGCGTCGACCAAGCCACGTGCGGCCGCATGCTTGGCATCGAGCTCTCTGTCGTAGGTGGCTCGGACCTCTTCCATCCTCGCCTTAAGCTCATCATCGGGTTCAAGGCCTCCCTTCTTGAGCTTGTCGAGCTGGGTACCGAATATGGCCTGAACCGCGGAATCGCCTTCCATGACCCCCATCCTCCCGCTCGGCAGAGAAAAAATGAAATCAGGATCGAAGCCCTGACCCGCCATCGCGTAGTAGCCTGCGCCCGAAGCATGATTGATGGTTACCACGATTTTCGGAACGACTGCGGTCGCCATCGCCTCAACGAACATTGCTCCTGACCGAATAATGCCGGAGTGCTCGGCTTCGGGTCCGACCATAAAGCCTGAGACATCCTGAACGAAGAGAAGAGGGATTCCGTGCCGATTGCAGTTCTCAATGAAGTAGGCCGTTTTTTCGGCAGACTCTTTGTAAACGATTCCTCCGAAACGCGGCGCCTTACCCTTTTGGGGAACCATGCCGCGATGATTTGCAATGACGCCGACTTGAATGCCTCCGAGGCGTGCGGTGCCACATATCATTTCCTTGGCGAAGTCCGCCTGAAATTCATCGAGCCCGCCGGCGTCCAACAGAGTCCCGAGTATTGCCCTCATGTCATAGGGCGCACGATGATCCGCAGGCAGAATATCGTAGATTTTTTTTGCGGAGACCTTAGGGGACTTGCCTGCGGCTCTCGATCCGCGCGACATCTCTTTTGCAGGTAGTTCTCCGACGAGCTTTCTGATTTTAGCGATGCATGACTTCTCGTCCTTCGCACGGTAATGCGCGACGCCTGAGATTGCGTTGTGGGTCATTGCACCGCCGAGCGTTTCATTGTCTGTAGTTTGGCCCGTAGCGCCCTTCACCAGGTTGGCGCCGCCGAGACCCATGAAAGACGTTCCCTCAACCATCAGAATCACATCTGACAGTGCGGGTAGGTAGGCACCACCTGCGACACACATCCCCATTACTGCCGCAATCTGCGGAACCTTGAGATGCCTGCGCATCAATGAGTTGTAGTAAAAGATTCTCGCAGCCCCATACTGACCTGGGAAAACACCTCCTTGGAAAGGAAGATTCACTCCGGCGGAGTCAACGAGATAGATGATTGGAATGCGGTTCCGCATCGCAATCTCCTGCGCCCTCAAAATTTTTTTGATTGTTTCTGGGTACCACGCGCCGGCCTTGATGGTCGCATCATTGGCGACAATCATGCATTCGCGTCCCGCCACTTTCCCGAGCGTTGTAACGACAGCAGCGGAAGGGGCTTGGCCATCGTAGGAATCGTAGGCAACTAAAAGTCCTATTTCTTGAGAGTGCTCGTCCTTGTCGAGCAAAAGCGCCATACGCTCTCTCGCTGAGAGCTTCCCCTGCTTGTGTAGTTTGTCGACTTTGTCCCGACCGCCGCCGAGCTTAAGAGACTTTTCCAATTTCAGAAACTCAGTGGAAAGTTCCCTCAGTCTCGATTTGGGCTTCGATGTCTTCCTGTTCGACATGGGTCTTTGAGATTTTTGTGCAATATGCCCGATGGTTACGATTGCCGGGATGCCTACACTGAGGCCTATCGAATTATCGATCTGAAATTCGCCTATTTCTTTGCGAGAGTAAGTATTCTTTCGAACTGACCCTTCGTTAGAGGCATGACCGAGAGGCGCGACTGCTTGATAAGGGCGATATCCTTCAGGACCTTGTCCGTCTTGATGGTCTCGAGCGTGACCGGCAACTTGAACTTCTTTACCGGCTTGAGCTCGACTGCAATCCAATCTTTGTCTGTCGGATCGGGAAACTCCTCTTTGGTGACCTTCGCTATACCAACCACGGTCTTTTCCGATACTGAATGATAGAAAAGCACCTCGTCACCTTTTTTCATGGCCCTCAAGTTGTTGCGGGCCTGGAAATTCCTGACCCCTGTCCAATCAGTCTTCCCGTCTCTCAGAAAATCATCGAACGAGTATGCCTCTGGTTCCTGCTTGACCATCCAATATGCCATGGTGCTTCAACCCCTTTAGCTTTTCTGTGCCTGTGCCGCCTTTTTGTTCAACCAGCGCGCGAGCCTTTCAAGCAACGGCCTGAATGGCTTGAACAGCCATCCCCTGATCGAGTTGCGGCTCTGCGCCTCACTCCATGCACGCAATTGTTTCTCGGTATACTGCCTCACCTGTGGCTCGAGCTCCTGTTTTTTGAGTGAATGTCGAAGAGTGAGGAAATAATGCTGCGCCACGAGCGAGAAAATCAGACCGGCGAGATTCGATTTATAAGCGGACTTCGCCATCCACCTTTTTGCAAAACCTTCTGTCGGTTGCAGCAACGCTCCGAGTGAAATCTCGAGCCATGCACTCTGCACACCCATTTTTGGATGGTAGAGGCCGGGGAGGTCACCCTTGAGGGGAACATCGAGATTCTTGAGCCTCGGGTCGTTGATGAAATCAACGAGTTTGATCTTTTCGAGCCCTCGCTGATGCTCGATTGGTAGGAAATCGAGTGCCTTCTCTATCAACTGCTCAGTGCCCTTCGGCAGGTCGAGCGAAGCTTGGTTTTCAAGCCGGAGCTTGACGCCCTTGATGGGCTTTTTGCCTGCGGTTTCTATAGCCATAACCTTAATCTTCAATTGTAATTCCTGCGCCCTATTAAACAAAAACTGATTCCAAACGTGGCGTGAAAGCAACGCAAAAAGTGGTAAAAGCGAGGAAACGGCTACGCCCGAACCGTCTCTTTACGTGATTTTCTGCGATAATTCTTTGGCATGTTTCTTGTTTAGGGCAATGCATCGGCCTGTCCGCGACCGACGATGAACCAAACAACCCTCGCATCAGAGATTTCGATAACCGGGACCGGTCTCCACACTGGGGTGCCGGTCAATATGACTCTGCGACCCGCACCAGCGAACACCGGCTACGTCTTTGTTCGCACCGACCTTGATGATTTTGAGATTCCAGCATCAGTTGAATACATATCGCACTGCAGTTACGCCACTACCTTGCTGAGGAAGGGTGTCGTTCTTTCCACCTGCGAACACCTTCTATCCGCCCTGAGAGGCTCTGGCGTCGACAACTGCTTCATCAGTCTCGACAACATTGAGATTCCGATTCTTGACGGATCGAGTGAAAACTTCATTGACCTACTTGATAAGGCGGGTACTGAGACACTGGATGCGCCACGAAGGTACCTCAAGATTCTCTCGGACGTCTCATTCAGTCATGGGGACAGGAAGATGGCGGTGTCGCCAGCGAACAGATTCGAGATCGATTGCACAATCGAATTCCCCCATCCTTTCATAAAACGTCAAAGTCTGCAGCTCGTCCTCGACAACCGCTCCTTCGCAAAAGAGATAGCCTCGGCAAGGACCTTCGGATTCACCCACGAAATAGAAACGCTTCG
>CAXRBW010000031.1:0-10813 GCA_964228775.1 Pyrinomonadaceae bacterium
GGAAGGTTTTGAGACAACTTGGAGCATATTTGCTGACTCTGTAATGGCTCCGTCTCTTACTCAAGGTGATTTAGAGATTGTCAAAGAGAAACTCATTGTGGGACTCCGACAGAGGGGGGTGGGACCTGATAGTTACCTCGATGTGATGCAAGAACGCTACGTGTATGCAGGGCATCCCTACGGACAGTTTCCGGCAGGAACTGTTGAATCAGTAAAAGGAATTGAAATCGCTGATGTCATCAAGAAACAGGCCGAACTCTTCAAAGGAGCTCGGCTAGTGTTGATAGTCGTCGGAGATGTTGAACCTCAAGCTATCTTCGAAAAGGCAAGGACTGCTTTCGGGACGTTGCCTAAAGGTGTTGACGATAGAAAGGCTGCTCAAGCGGTTACCTTCAGCAAGCCCTCTGTGGAGATAGAGCCAAAGGACACGGAAACAACCTATGTCAGAGGTGTATTTGCGGCGGCGCCACTCGGTAGTGCTGACTATCATGCAATGGAAGTGGCCGTTGCGATTCTGCAAAGTCGCGTGTACCAAGAGGTGCGGGTGAAGCGAAATCTTTCTTATGCCCCTAATGCCGAGATGGAAGATAACGCGGCAAATACCGCGAATATTTACGTTACATCCACTAGCCCAAGTGAAGCGGTAGCGGTGATGCTTCGGGAGATTGAAACATTGAAGACTGAAGAAGTGGGCGGCGATGAGTTTTCGGGTATTCCAAGCTATTTCTTGACTACATACTTCGTAAAACTTGAAACGAATGCAGCGCAGGTAGGTGAACTAGCGAGATATGAACTCTTTGGCGGTGGTTGGCGAAAATCGGGAGAGTTCATTAAGAAAATAAATTCTGTAACTCCAAGTGAAGTTAAAAGAGTCGCATCCACCTATATGAGGAATATCAAGTTCTTAGTTATCGGGAAATCGTCAGGTATTGATAAACCACTGCTCCTCAATACCAAGTAAAAGTAGAGAGGGGACAACGTCCCCTCTCTCTGATTAATTCATCAATCAATTATCGGTGTCGATTTTCTCTGGAGAGGAGAGGAATCGGATGACGATGGTGTCCCACTTCTCACCGGAGGTGTCGAGGTCCTTGGCGATTCGGTCCTTGTTGGAGGTGTTGAACGTACCGGTGGATTTGATCTCACCGGAGGATTCGATCTCACAGGAGACTCACTCCTTGGAGTCGGTACAACTACTCTGACAGGAGACTCTGATCTAGGAATCACGGTTCTGACGGGTGCCTCTTCTTTTCTCGGATTCGAATAAATCGGAGGCTGCGTTCTAGTTCCACTCCGGTCAATCGGCTTCTGCTCAAATCTTCCGCCCGGTGAAGTTGAACTACTTCCTGTTTCTTTGTCATTTCCACGGTCCGTGCCACCTGTCCGACCAGGTATGTTACCTGGTCTTGGCTGGTCATTCCTCGGTGGAATATTCACCCGCACTACGGCACCCGTACCTCGGTCATTTGACTCATTGTTCCTTCTGTTTTCACCTGATGAACTGTCACCGGAAGGTGATGGCGGTAATCGATTAGGAACTCGATTTTGATAAATTGTTTTCGTTTCTAATTCCTTGTCGAGTGGCTTGCTTTCGTTACGTTCAGCCGCACCCACCCTAGTAGGAGGACCCAATTGTCTGACACGTGGGTTCGCAACGGTTATGTCGCCGCCCGAACCGCGTCCACTTGGATTCCAATCTGGTAACTCCTGCCAGCCGACTTCTGCCGCTTTATCGCCACTGAGAATCCTAGTCGCAATGGCAACTGGAGCCGATTTTCCACCGAGTCTAGACTTTCCAAACTGATCGGCATCGACCGTCACAACCCCGCTCGGAGGAATATATTCGATCGGCTTCATCTTGAATCGGTCTCCGCCATTGGCGTTTGGATTTGGGCCTGTACCACCGCCATTCCGGTCACCGTTTGGCCGAATGCGACCTCCTCGATCTCTGTCGTGGTGGCGATTGAAGTCAAAGTAGACTGAGTAATAGGACATTGGATACCAGCAGACACGGCCTTGAACAGAGACGATGGTCACAAATGCGGGTTGCCACCAACTTCTTCGCCACCGAGTTCCACCATACGGAGACCAAACCCAGATACCGCTCGCATAGATCCATCTTCCGTGATGGTACGTCGCCCATCCCCATGGCTCGTCATTGACCCATGTCCAACCGTAGGGTGGAAACCACCTCCAATGTCCGTATCGATACGGAGACCAATCACGATAGAAGCTTGTTACGTTGCGATATGGTCGCCAGACATAACCGTATGGAGCGACGTAGATCCAATCGCCGTTTTCACTGAGCTCCTCCGCACCATACTGGTCAGTATCGTAGTATCTGTCGTAAAAAGCGTTTTGGACACGCTTCGCGATTGCTTCATTTCTATCTGAAACCCATTTGTCGAATCCGTCTTTAAAATACGCAATTGATGTCTCGGACTCACCCGCGCGTTCGCCTGCAATATATAGAGTTGCCATTCGACCGCTTCTCACGGTGAAGCCAGCATTCTCAGAGTAGATTCGGGCCTCTCCCCCGGCGGTCACTGCGATTGAAACACTTTCCCTGTTTTCAGATGACGCATTGAGGCGGTAGATTCCCTTCGCCTTGATAGCAATGGTTGTTTGTGGAGCATCAATTTCAAAATACGAATTCTGCGGGAATGAACCTACGGACAGTGACAGGATGCCATTGACGAGACTCAGTGCCACCCCATCATCTTTGAAGGTGGTCAGTTTGACCTGTGAATTTTCATCAAGGCGAAGATAATTATCCTTGTCGAATTGGATTTCTATCCGACCATTGTCCTCAGTCACGATTTCGTCGCCTTCTGCAAGAGGAAGATTAAGTGTCGCACGCTCCCATTCTTGAGAACCGTTACGTCTTATCTGTGCATCACCTTTGAGGAGACTGATGCGGGCGACGCGGGCGGTTACATCGGGGGTGTAATCGTCAGGGATTCCATAAACACTCTTCATCAGAATCACAACGATGGTGGCTGCGAAAATCAATCTTGCAGGAATCAAGGTTAGTGCTGAAGCTATTAAGTTTTTTGTATCTGTTTGAGTGGGTGTGGAATTGGCCATAATTTTCTCTCCTGATGACAATCGAAACTCCAAAAGCACATGTTTCTCCCATGGATGACGGCAAGCATCGTTCCGTTGACAGATTTTTGTTGAATTTGCCCTTTTTGTTTTGAATTTTGACGGGTTTTTGGAACTGAAGGGGCGATATCGTGCAAACCCAGAATAGGTATTTAACGATATGGTGTAGAGAAGGACTTAGCGGGTGTCGAGGTTGGTCAGTCTTTCAAGGATGATTTGGGCCACGGCATGCTCTTTGGTGTGTGAGATCGAGATATGGATTTTGTCGACTCCAAGCTCCTTCATCTTCAACTTGACAGCTCGTTCAACTCTGACACTTGGTGCGCCATGTTCATCGTTTCCAATTTCGATATCGGTCCACGAAATGTCACCGCGCCATCCGGTTCCTAGTGCTTTTAACAAAGCTTCCTTAGCTGCATATCTACCTGCGAAGCTTTCGGCGGCGGCCTTTCCTCTTTGATGACAATATTCTTTCTCGAAGGCGGTGAAGACTCTGTCGAGAAAATGTGGAGTTCTTTCTATGGTATCGCGGATGCGATACACTTCGACGATATCAATGCCGATTGAAACAATCACAGAACAATTCCCTCTCGATGACCCAACTCTAGCAGAAACCGGGTTTTATTGGCGAGAGCATGAGGATGTGAAAGTTCTTGTCTCCATCCCATTGGAGGGAATCGGTTTTATCAATGGATTTTCAACCAGGTTGGGCGGGGTGAGTTCTTTTCCATCGAGGTCCTTGAATCTTTCAGGTGTAGACATCGACAGTTCTGACAACATTCAGATAAACAGAAGCCGATTTTTGAAGACTTTAGGGTGTGATCGTGAGATTTCTACCTGTCATCAGATACATGGCGATGCAATTCACCTTGTTGAATCATCTGTCGACATCTCAGATTCGGTGGACAGTGACGCATTGATATCCAAGGTTCAAGGACGACTTGTTGGCGTGAAAACCGCGGATTGTGTACCGATATTAATTGGCGACAAAGCAACTGGAGCCTTCGCGGCGATTCATGCTGGATGGAGAGGGTCGGTCAAGCAAATAGCCTCAAAGACCGTTTCGCGGTTAAGTGCGCACTTCGGTTCGAGGGCGGATGAGTTGCATGCAGCTATCGGACCTGCGGCAAGTGGCCGTAGTTATGAGGTTGGGCCAGAGGTTGTTTCGTCATTCCTTAATGCACTTCCAGGTAGCAGTGAACTTTTCAATCCCACTCACGACGGTCATGCTTTGGTCGATTTACATCTCGCAAATTTTCTTCAATTGGTGAACGCGGGGCTGCGGCCAGAGAACATTTCAATTGCGCCGTTCTGCACAATAGAAAGAACGGATCTATTCTTTTCCCACAGAGCTGAATCGGTAAATGGACCGACGGGAAGAATGCTGAGTGTTATCGGAAGGAAATAGCTTTCGCTATCTGACATCCGCATACATCACAAGTTCTTTCCGTTTTGGGGGAAAACATACCTCATCGTTACAGGCTTGATACCTGACAAGAGCCTTGATGCTGATTCTGCTTCCTTTGAAGTTAGAGGGAGTTTTTACTGAGAATCTGAAAACCACTTTACCCTCATAAACGTTTATCAGGTCGTTTGAAAAGCTGAATTTCTTATTTTGTCCAGCTGGATATCGAACCGGCGAGAATGTCACTTCCGATGAAGAGAGAGTTATCGTGGTTGGGATTGCATATCGACTTCTCGGCTGGTTGGAGTTCACATGCAAACCTGGCGGGATATTGAGCGTGATATTTCCCGTAACCGTGGCGCCGCGAGCTACCTTGCCGGATCCAATCGCACCTGCAACGGTTTGGGCACGACTCGTTGTCGTAATGCCCGTTAAAAATAGGGCTACTGAAAATAGAAAAAGTCTCATTGCTTTATTCTGAAGCTTCCTGTCAGCTCACTTACCTTTGGAGACATTTCGTCCCAATGTAACTCAGGAACGACGATTCTCAATTGCCAGCTCAATCCAGAAACTACAGAAAGAGTCATAGTTACAATCTTGGTGTTTACATGGTCAATTACTTCTTCTGACATTGAAGGCCCGGCGGTTGATTGTGAGTGAGGAACATCTGTGTTTAGTGATTCAAGTTGTTTGAGAGACACAGTTAGCTTTCTGAGTGATTCGGTAGTTTCACTGTCCCCGAAATCTTTTGAAACACCTTCAAAGCCAGTGTCTGAAATCTCAGCAGCAGGAATGATTATTCCCTGCGGTTTGACGATTGAGTAAGTCGGGCGGACTACTTCTTCTCTTTCATAAGCGGCGGCCGCGGCTTTCTTTATTTTCGTTGATACAACGAACATAAGAAGGACAAATAAACCTCCGATAATCCAAATCTCCATTAGGCAGTCACCTCTTGTGATCGGGCTGCCAGCTGTCCACAGGCCGCATAAATATCTCGGCCGCGGGGGCGGCGAAGAAAGACATCTACGCCGTGATTAATCAACGTTCTTTGGAATTCCTCAACCTTTTCGTCTGTAGGGGGGCGGTACTCCAATGGTTCTGCGGAATTATGTGCAATTAGATTTATCTTCACTCTTGTTAATCCGAATCTGGAAATCAACTCTGCCAGTTCTCTAGCTTGTTCCGACGAATCGTTAACTCCTCCTAAAAGAACATATTCAAAGGTGAATCTCTCACCCTTTCTAAGTGACCCTTCAAACGTCTTTGCGGCGGTAAGTAGTTCCTTAATATCCCACTTTGTATTTATCGGCATCAGCTTGTTTCGCAGTTCATCGTTCGGTGCTGAGAGTGAGATGGCAAGATGTGGGCGCCGAGGGAGTTTTGCATAGTCGTAGATTCGTGGGACGACGCCGGCCGTCGATATAGTGATCCGATCTGGGACGATGAACAGTCCGTCTTCTGCCGACATCAATTCGACTGCCTTGATGAGATTGTCGAAATTTAAGAATGGCTCGCCTGCGCCCATGCCGACAAGGTTGGTGCCGTGTGGAGTTTCAGTGGCCTGCCCGTATACATCGTTGAGTGCGATGAGTACCTGCTCGACAATTTCACCGACTGTCAGATTTCTAAGTAAACCCAATCGTGCGGTAAGACAGAAGTCGCACTTCAATGGGCAGCCAGACTGCGAAGAAAAGCAGATGGTGTCGCGTCCGTCGCTTGGGATGAATACCGTCTCAACGGGATATCCGTCTGATGTTTTCATCAAGAACCTCCGCGTTCCGTCGGCAGAAATGAATCTCGACTCTACGCGGAGCGAGGAAAGCGTTGCGGTGTCAGACAAGAGATCTCTGAAATCTTTTGGAAGATCGGAGAAGTCACTGAATTCCCTGAGGCGGCGGCCATGAATACCCTTGAAGAGTTGGTCCGCACGGAATTTAGGTTGTTTATATCTAATGACGAACTCTTCCAGTTCGCTCTTAGTGAGAGATGTGAGTTGCGTGCTTTCCACACTTCTGATTCTATCTTATGCTGATTCAGCCGAAAAGATTCTGGAGACTTTATGAAATATCTATTTTCACTACTTGTGATGTTTGCTGTTCCCTTTATCGTAAATGCGCAGACCGACTATGCGACAGATGTGAAATCGGTCGACTCGATAATCAAGGCTGTATATGAAGTGATTTCAGGCGATGCGGGGAAGGCGCGTGATTGGGAGCGCTTTAGAAATCTCTTCCATAAAGATGCACGACTTGTTCCTACAACCGGAAAAAGCCCCACGACTGGTTTGGTATCAGCAAGGGCGCTAACACCGGAGGATTACATCAAACTTGCGGAACCTATATTCCTAAAAGACGGGTTTTACGAGATCGAAATTGCTAGGAAGACTGAAGGGTTTGGGCACATCGCACATGCGTTTTCCTCATATCAATCCAAGAGGTTGAAATCAGATCGTGATCCATTCATGCGCGGCATAAATAGCTTTCAGTTGCTGAATGATGGGAAGCGGTGGTGGATTCTCACAATCTATTGGCAACAGGAAAGTGCTGATTACCCTATCCCACAGATTTATCTGAAGTAGGAAATAGTTAAATGCTGGCGGTCAGCTGAAAAGTTCTTCGATGATCTTGTAACGGTAATCGAAGATATAGGCGAGTTCTTTTTTCACGTACCAATGGGCGATATCCCCAAAAGGTTCAAAAGGCAGTCGATACCGCACTATATCCTCCATCACGGTTTCGTTTTGAGAAGTCTCAGTGAATCTGTGGAGATGAATCCATTGCTTGTAAGGACTCTTCAGGGCCGAGTCGACAAAATCAAACGGGGGATTCCACTGGGTGATTTCGGTCTTCCAAGTTAATGGAACACCGCGAAGTCTCAACTGATAGTCAATCAGACAACCTTTTTCAATGTTGATAGGTTGTGGGGTGATGATATGGAAATTGAGTTCTGGCGGGGTAATGCGCTCCAAGTTTCCTGCGTCTGCAAAGAATTCAAAAACCTTTGCTCGTGGGCGTTGGATTATCTGAGTTCGCTTTAGAATGTGTTCCGCCATATTTCTATACTTTACCCGACTGAATCAGAGAGTCATCAAAGCGTTATCCAGGGGGTCGGATTTGTGTGGCGTGAAAGACTCACCTCAGCGGAGGTTGCACGACCGGTTGCTCTCATTTGCAGGGAGGTTTCAGCCATTATTTTTGCAAGATTCGGTTCGTTAGCTTTTTGCGATAGATGTGCAAGGACGATAAACCGAGCAGCACCATCAAAGTCGTGTGCCAGCCATTCTGATAGATCCTCATTCGATAGATGACCGTAGTCCCCCATTATCCGTTGCTTCAAATCCCAGCTGTAGACGTCACAGGCTTTGAGCATTTCCTTACTGTGATTTGATTCGATCACCACTGCGTCACACGCCTCCAGCCGATTACACATCAGATCGGTAATATGGCCGAAATCCATCAAGGTTGCCATGCGCAGCCCGTCCTTTTTTGCAACAAAACCAAAATTATCTGCTGCGTCGTGAGGAACGGTAAACGGTTCGAAATCTATATCACCTATTCTAAACTCCCGATCTGATTCAATACTCTCCGTGCGGCCATCAACCGCAGCCCGTCGCCTTCGAGATTCGGTTTCAAGATTCTGGGAACCAGTTTTTAACTCAAGATATGCAGCCTTAGTGAGTTCTGAAATGTAGACAGGACAAGAAACTGAATTCAGTAGGACTCTCAAGCCGCCAGCGTGATCCGAATGTTCGTGAGTAATGAGAATTCCATTCAACTGTGTAGGTTGAATTCCTACAAGTTCTAAGCGTCGAAGTGTTTCCCTTGCACTCAGACCTGCATCGACCAACACATTTGTGGTTTCGGTGTTGATCAGAACGGAGTTGCCCGTAGATCCGCTTCCTAAAACTGTAAATCGGATCATCGGCTTGGATTCCTAATTCCTTTCCTTGATTTTCGATCTGAGATATCGGGCAATCGCGCCAGCGACAATCCGATTGGGCAGATGCTGTCCAAGGAATGCGCCGAGTGCATTGGTAAAACCGGAAATCTTTTTGCTTTTTCCCGACCGTACTCCGCGAAGCGCGGCGGAAACCACCTGTTCTGAGGTCTGCACGCCCTTTTCCGCAAATGGAAAAGCGTTCGCCGCGGCGAAAAAGTTAGTGGCGGTGGGTCCCGGACAAAGGGCAGAGATAACTATGCCAAAAGGTCTGTTCTCCTCTGCGAGAGCTTCTGAGAAAGAGGTAACGAATGCTTTTGTGGCGGCATAAGTTGCCATAAAAGGAACGGGTTGGAAGCTCGCAGTAGAGGCGACGTTAATTACAACACCTTTTTGCCGTGACCTCATACCAATTAGGTAAGTGTGCGTGAGAGCAACGAGGGCTTCGATGTTCAAACGAATCATCTCAGTTTCACGACTGAGATCAAGTTCGGTGAAGTCACCCATAGAACCGAAACCTGCGTTGTTGATAAGCCAGTCTATTTCAAAACCATGCCTATCTGTTTCATGCAGAATCTTTTGTATGGACTCAGCAGATGAAAGATCAGCGGGGATGTAATGGGCTGTGATTTTGTGAGCCAACATCAACTCGTCACAGAGTTGATGGAGCTTCTTTTCGCTACGTGCAACGAGGACAAGATTATGTCCTTGGGCGGCTAATTGCCTCGCAAATTCCTCTCCGATGCCACAGGAAGCGCCTGTGATAAGCGTTGCTTTCATGCGTGTATCCTCATTTAATCGAGTGAATTAAGAGGCCATCTCGAAGTTTGGGTTCAAACCACGTGGATTTCGGGGGCATTATTTCGCCGATGTCAGAAACAGCGAAAAGTTCTTCCATAGTGGTTGGAAACATTGAAAATGCAATTGCGCAGGTACCTGTATCGACTAGTCGTTCTAATTCGACCGTCCCTCTTGCGCCGCCGATGAACTGAATCCGCTCGTCGGTTCGTGGATCGTGAATTCCAAGAATCGGCGACAGGATCGTGTTTTGCAAAAGACTAACGTCAAGTGAGTTTATCGGATCTGTGTCAGTCTTTACTTTTGGACTGATGGTTTTCCAGGCGCCCTCGAAATAAACACATATATTCCCCTTTGTCTTCGGATTCTTTTCACCGGACGCTACTACGATAAAATTGGCTTCAACTTTTTGCCAGAACTGCTCTCCCGACAATGTATTCAAATCCTTTACTGCTCGGTTATAAGGCAGAATTTTCAGATCCGATGATGGAAAGATGCCAGCGATGAGATAGTTGTATTCTTCATCGCCACTATGATGAGCACTTGATTCTGACAGCTTGGTTTTTGCAAGTCTTGCACTTTCTACTCGATGATGGCCGTCCGCAATATAAATTTCCGGGACGGACTTAAACGCGGAAATAAATTCGCCGGGCTTGCTAACACGCCAAATCGTGTGACGAACTCCGTCTGGGGCTGTCAAATCATAGAGCGGTTGATCATTTATAGTCTCTGCAATCAGTCTTGAAACGGTCTGATTGTCTCTGAATGCAAGAAAGACCAGACCTGTTTGGGCTTCAAGTGCTAGGAGATGTCGTGTCCGGTCTTCAACCTTGTCCGGTCGGGTCTTTTCATGACGCTTGATGATTTCACTCTCGTATTCCTCCACGGAACAACAAGCAACTATTCCGGTCTGGGAATGTGAGCCGCTCGAGAGTCTGTAGACATAGATGCTGTCGTCCTGATCTTGAACAAACACTCCGGTAGCGATCATTTCAGACAAATTCACACGTGCGGTTTCGAGTAATTCTTGCTCGGATGGCGATTCATTCGATTTGTATTCACCGTCTGGTCGTGTCACGCGGAGAAAACTGTGTGGATTTCTTTGAATCTCCTCGCGGACCTCATCTACGTAGATGACATCATAAGGGACAGATGAAACCTCTTTGGCGAGGTCTGGTGTTGGGCGAAGTGCTTTGAAACCTCTGATTGTGGCCATACTGCAGTTACGGTGACTTGCTGTTCTTGAAGCTAAGTTTTGATAACGACTTTTCGGGAGCGATATACTCGATCAAAGTATATCAACCAGAAGATTGAGGGAAAACTGAGGAATATTATGCAAAGACTTACTGATGAAGAGATAGCTTTAAAGCTTGCCAATCTGAACGGCTGGGAAGTCGGTGGGCGGGGATTGGTCAGGAAATTCGATTTCCTCACTTTTAGAGAGGCTCTTAATTTTGTCGATCAGGTTGGAAGTATTGCGGACAATCTCGATCATCACCCGGACATTGAGTTTGGATGGGGGTATGCAAGTATCAGATTTATTACCCATGATGTGGGCGGGGTCACTGA
>CAXRBW010000032.1:0-2754 GCA_964228775.1 Pyrinomonadaceae bacterium
GCATCGAACTGCTCCTTGGGCATCAGTAGCAGAAGATCGGTGTCGACGGAAAGTCCCGACAGGCGGTCGCGCGGGCCTTGAAGCAGTAATGCGTCTCCAAACTCAAGTTTCACATCGGCCGCCCCTGCAACTATCTCTTTATCACCCCTCCAGATGGCGAGGACATTCATGCCGTATTTATCGCGAAAGCGCGAGTCTCTGAGCGTCGAGCCGATGAGACGGGACCGCGGGGCGAGCATCACCTCGACCACTTCGATTGTTCTTGATTCTAGATATTCCTCAGTCCAATCCTTTGGCGTTAGAATTTGGAGCTTCGGCTCGATGTCCGACTCGCGAAACTGCGCCTCATCGCCTTCGAGTATCAAGACGTCATTCAATTCGAGCTCAGTGCTCGGATAGATATGTAAAAGCTTCTGTCCATTTCTCTCGATTGCAATCACGCTGACGCCGTATTGCTCGCGAAGTGTGCTCTTCGAAAGCGGGCGCCCGATCAGTGCGGAACCGGTTGGTATTTTTGCGCTGAAGAGGCTGCGCCCGAGGTGATAGGTCTTTACGAGGTCGCGGGCGTCGACATTCGATACTCTCTCAGCAACGGCAGCCCCTGGTAACAACCTTTTACCGAACACCGCGATGAACAATATGCCGACTAGCGTTGCGGGAATACCTACGAACGCGAAGTCCGTCAGACGAAAAACCTCAAGCCCGCGATCGCTCAAGACCGAGTTGAGGACGATGTTGGAAGTGGTTAGAAGCGTCGCCATTCCCCCGAGTGCAGTCGCAAATGCCAAGGGAAGCATCAACTTCGAGATGCTGACCCCTGATTTCTTGGCAGCTCCCGACACCGCAGGCAGAAGCACCGCCGCAGCGGCGATGTTGTTCATGAAAAGTGAGAGGAACGCGCCCGAGGCCATCACCGCGACCGTTAACCGCCGCTCGCTGACACCCCCAATCCGGAGCAGAGCCGAACCAACCTTCTCAGTCACGCCAGTTCTCTGCAGCGCATCCGCGATAATGAAGATTGCAATGATTGTTATGACAGCGGAGCGACTGAATCCAGAAAAGGCCTCTTCGGGCTTGAGAATCGGATTGCCCCAAGGGAAGAGACCTAGAGTTACAACGACCGCCAACGCGACGATGTCGGCCGGTATCTTTTCGGAAATGAAAAGAACCAGGGAAACAATCACGAGGCCAAAGATAATCAGATGCTCAGGGGTCATTTCAGGTGGGCATGTCTCAAACCTTGATTATAGCCGTAACCCGTTGATACGACAAACAAATCTCGACTTTTGATCAGTCCTCGAACACTCGTTCGAGATCGCTGATGTTGGAGGTGACCTTCATCCTCGGGAGAGAAGCAAGGAAGTCCCTGCCGTAAGTCTTTGTGCGAAGCCTTGTGTCCAAGATGGCGATGATGCCGCGGTCACCGCGACTGCGGATCAACCGGCCGATTCCCTGCTTGAGAGTGATCACGGCCTGAGGAACGCTGTACTCAAAGAAGGAATTGCCTCCCGCATCCTCGATCTGTCGGGTTCGAGCCGAGATCACCGGATCAGTCGGAACTGCGAAGGGCAGCTTGTCGATTATGACGCAGGAGAGCTGCTCACCCTGTACATCGACACCCTGCCAAAAGCTTGATGTCGCGAATAGCACCGAGTTCGGAGTCTCCCTGAATTTCTCAAGCAGTCCGGTCTTCGACATTGCTCCCTGTACGAAGCACGGAAAATTCACGCGGAGTGAAACGGTCTCGTAAAGAGCGTTCATCGCGGCATTGCTCGTGCAGAGAACGAAGGCACGTCCGTTGGAGACATTCAGTATCTTCACTATCTCCTCCGCGGCGAGCTGGTTGTATTCCGGAGCACGTGGGTCGGGCATTGCACTTGGAATGTACATCATCGCCTGCTCTTCGTGATCGAAGGCGGAATGTGCAACCAGTGTGTCAGTATGTTCAGCATCAAGCCCGAGTCGGCGGATGATGAAATCGAACTTCCCGTTCGAGGAAATAGTTGCCGATGTCATGACGACCGTCTCTACCTTGTCATGGAGCTTGTCACGCATTATCGAAGACACATCAATCGGCGCCGCACGAAGAAAAGTCCCCTTCCCTCGACGTTCGATCCAGAAGACGAAATTCTCGTCCGTCTGTCTGACGATGAAGTCGAGGTCCGCTCGGACTTGCTTGATTCGCTTTGAGACCGACTCGGCTTCTGGACTCTCATCGGAGTAGCCGTCGACAGAGACCGCGAGACGCTCGAGGTAGGAATCAAGGATGAAGTACGCCTCGCCAAGAGGAGTCGCCCTCAACTCACCATCGGAGTCGGCCGCGGCAAAGGCAGTTGCAGAAAGCGGTCGCCTTCCATCACCGCCGCGTGATTCAGAAAAGCGGACCCAAAACTGGTCCGCGAATCCCGTCAAGCGGGCGCCAAGTTTCGATAAGTCCCTGAGTGCGGTCACATCATTGATTGGAAGCTTGTCGGTGTCGCGCACAAGTTCCTCGATCTGAAAACTCGAGACCTGCAGTCCAAAATAATCAGCGGCGATGTCTTCGACCAGATGCGCCTCGTCAAAAATGACCGCACCATATTCGGGGAGGACACGACCAAACTGGTTTTTTCTAACTGCGAGGTCGGCGAAAAAGAGGTGGTGATTGACGATTACGATGTCGGCGTTCTCGGCGCGCTCGCGCATCCTAGTTATGAAGCATGGTTCGAACTCGGGACATTTCTGACCGAGACATATCTCAGATCGAGCATTGAT
>CAXRBW010000033.1:0-7175 GCA_964228775.1 Pyrinomonadaceae bacterium
TTACACACTCCACCTGACCGATGTTTTGGACGTTTCAAGCATTGCTAGTCTTCGCCTTGAATCTGGCGGACGCGTTCCTGACCCTATATTGGGTTAGAAATGGCCTCGCGGAGGAGGCTAATAGCTTGATGAATGTACTACTTTCATTTGGCGACGCAGCCTTCCTCGGGACCAAAGTAGCTCTCGGACTTTGTGCGACTATTGTGCTTTGGCTCTATCGAGACATGACACTCGCTAAATTTGGCTTAGTGGCCGTTAGCGGCGCGTATCTGTTTGTGATGTCCACCCATCTGGCCACCGGACTTATGGTTTTAGGAAAATAGACCGAGACAGAAATCACGGTCTTTTCTGATTAAAGCGTGGCTACTGAAATTTACCGATAGCGGCGACCTACACAACGGAAAAGGGAATACGCCGCATCTCACGTCCCTAGAGAAGCTAATTTTATGTCAACCAAACAAACATACAGCCTTTCAGTCCGCCAACTGCTGATTATTGGCGGTTTTTCTGCACTCTTGACGGGAGGAATCATGGCCGCAGCATTCGCAGGCGGATTCCGCTTTCCCGGCTCTTCCAACGCACCTGTCGTTTTTGCCGAAGAGACTGCCGCAGGCATTTCTGACCCTAATTCCGTCACGGATGAACAAAACAATATCGAGGTCTATCGAACGATATCGCCGGGTGTGGCCTATATAACGACAAGCTCCAGAGTTCAGAACTTTTTCGGTGAACAGTTTGAGCAAGAAAGTGGAAACGGTTCAGGGTCGGTGATAGATAGTGAAGGTCATATTCTGACCAATTACCATGTCGTTGAAAACGCATCGAAGCTGACGGTCAGTTTTGGAAACGACAAAGTGTACGAGGCCAAAGTGATTGGTGGCGATCCAGACACCGACCTCGCAGTGATAAAGATAGATGCACCCAAAGACACATTGACGATAGTTCCACTTGGAGACTCGGACAAGCTGATGGTCGGCCAGAAAGTACTCGCCATCGGTAACCCATTCGGCCTCGATCGGACTTTGACGACGGGTGTCATCTCAGGGCTACAGCGCCCCATCAGAGCGCGTAACGGTAGGCCCATAGACGCCGCAATCCAGACTGATGCTTCAATCAACCCTGGAAACTCTGGCGGACCACTTCTCGACAAATACGGGAAGATGATTGGTATCAACTCGCAGATCCTTTCGCAGTCAGGCGGATCGGTCGGAGTGGGATTTGCGATACCTGTCAGTATCGCCAAGCGAATCGTCCCCCAGCTTATAAATGCCGGGTTTGTCGAACGTCCCAAGTTGGCGGCAAACTTGCGCTCAGTCAAGGAGTTAATAGCACAGGGGTATCGCCTACCGACAGAACATGGACTTCTGATTGCTAGGGTCATTCCCGGAGGTTCAGCAGCTAGAGCGGGATTAAAAGGAATTTCCAGCAATGGTGGCGGCGATGTAATCGGCGACATAATTCTTTCAGTTGACGGAGTCAAGATGGATGATCTTGACGATCTATATCGACTGTTAGACAAGAAAAAAGTAGGAGATACGCTTTCTACCGAAATTTTCAGGACTGGAAAAACAGAGTCAATTTCAGTCAAACTAGTCCAGACACCGCAACAGATGAGATAAACTCACGTTTCCGGTTTCATAAAAGCGCGGATGTTGAAATCCGCGCTTTTTTGTTAGGCTTTCGACTGCAGATGTCGATCCACTTCAAATCATTTAAAAATGACGGATTCGGATGGAGTTGCAAGGTATGTTCCTCCGACGAAGAACTAGAGGGTGCGCAAAGGGTTTCTCGAATCTTCCTTGAAGGTGAGGCGGAATCGAAAACGCCTGTGATGGCTGGACGAGCTCTCGCAAAATGGGTTGATCGTGATGCAAGAAAGTTAAGGTGTGGCCATTGCGGCATTGAAGAGACAGCAACTGAAGGATGACCTCATATGAAGATTCTCGATGTCGGATGTGGAACAAATAAATTTCCAGGAGCAATAGGACTCGATAATAATCCGCGGACCGCCGCAGATGTGATTCATGATCTTGGCTCTACACCATATCCTTTTGATGACAATGATTTTGATCTAGTAGTGTCTCGACATGTAATTGAACATGTGCCTGATGTGATGGCTTTTGTCACCGAACTCTACAGGATTTCAAAGCCCGGCGGTAAGATCCGATTGGTCACCCCGCATTACACGAATGGAGATTGGGCGTCCGATCCGACACATCGCAATCATCTGAGCTCGTTTTCCTTTAACACCTTCCTCGCCGACCGTCAGATTTTTGATTTCTACACCGATGTTCGCCTTCGCCCATTGAGAATCTATGTCTCGCTGGCAAATCTTTGGCGGCTCTTAGGCATTGAGTTCCTGGTGAATTTGGATATCTATAGCCCCAAATTCAGATTTACCAGAAGATTTTGGGAATACTATTTAAGCTATATTTTCAGAGGCAAGGAACTACATTTTGAATTCGAGGTTGTAAAATAGCCCTAAATCAGCAACCTGCCACGTCTTCGGACCATCCAATACTGACCATGTATTCAACAAAGATCAAAGCTGCGGTAGCAATCAGTACTTTCACAGTGCTTTTGAGTTTCTTAACTATTTCACCTGCAACGAGTCATTCGTCATTACTCTCAGAAAAGACATCCTTTGCAGCAACAGTCGTCACAATGCTGCCCCAATCTGATGCAGTGATTCGGTTTGACTCTGAAAGATTCTTCTCCCAATCACTTCCCCAGCTACTGTCAGGCACGCCTGAGCGATTTGCTGAAATGGATAAAATTGTCGACCAAGTTCGGACTCAGACAGGTATTGATCTCAAGCAGTTTGATGAAGTGGTGATTGGGATGTCTGCGCGAGAAACGCGACCCAATGAAACCGAGTATGAACCGATAATCGCTGCCCGGGGAAAATTCAGTTCAGACGCCCTCGTTGGTCTCGTGGCAATTGCTTCGAACGGAAAATATCGCCAAGAACAGATTGGTCAAAGAGTCGTGTATATTTTTTCACCCTCTGAAATGATTCAAAAGAATAAGCCGACAGGTGGCAACTTCATGTCAGATTTACTGGGAAGCGCACTTGAGACGCTTGATCGAGAGGTTGCCCTGACAGCATTCGACCAAAACACTCTCGTCCTAGGAGCAACATCTAGGGTGAGGCAAATGCTCAGCCCAGGGCCACGTGTCTCAGCCGAGATGTTGGCGAAGATCAATTCTAGTGCAAACACGTTGATGTCATTCGCAATCAAATCTCCAACTGGAATGAACCAGTATCTCAAGCTTGAACAGGATACTCTCGGTAGGAATCTCTCGGCAGTAAGGTTTATATCGGGGTCGATCGATGCCGCAAACAGCAACGTGACACTCTCGCTTTCAGCGAGGATGTCGACTATCACCGAGGCAACCTCGATGAAACAGACACTGGACGGATTTAAGATGTTTCTGCCAGGTGTGCTGGCGTCTGGTAGATCACAAGGCAATCAGGTGCTGGGACGGGCATTGCAGAATCTACGATTGACGAGGGTCGGTAGCACGGTAAGTGCAGACCTCACGGTGCCTCAGAGTGAAATTGATGTTCTCCTGAAAAAATAGTGATACTGATAAGTTTATTAGAAGAGCGTCTTACGTTGGACGCTCTTTTTTGTATCTATCGGTTTTCAAATACAATACCCGCGAATGAATACAAAGATAACCAAACCCCGAAGAATGACCGCGTTGGCTATGGTACTGATCTTGACGATTCCTACCTTCGTCACTTTGTTCAGTCCGACCGTGCAGGCTCAGACGCAGGTTGCGACAGGATTCGCTGGTCCAAGGACATTCACTGATTTAAAAGCATCAATTCACCAGGCTCTAACAAAGGAATCTGTGCGTCGGGGAACGATCGGTCTAAAAGTAGTGTCTCTTGATTCAGGGGCGGTATGGTTCGACCATAATTCTGAAAAGTATTTCATGCCCGCCTCCAATAACAAGAGTTTTGCCGTCGCAACTGCCTTGGAAAAGCTCCCGTCTGATTTCAGAATTGTCACTGACATTCTTTCTGACAAGCCTCTGACCAAAAAAGGAAAGATCAAAGGGAATCTGACTGTTTTGGGAAGAGGTGATATCACCATTTCTTCCCTTTACAACGACGGTGATCCATATAGAGTCATGGATCGTCTAGTTGAGAAGGTACAATCCGTCGGAGTAAAGAAAATCGAAGGTGATATTGTCGGAGATGATTCGTATTTCAAAGGCGATGCTATACCTGGCAGTTGGGAATGGGATGATCTGTCTTCTTATTACGGTGCCGAAGTCAGTGCTTTGCCGTTCAATGACAATGCAGTCGAGGTAACCGTCGGGGCAGCAACCACCGGCAAGCCCTGCTCCGTTTCATTAAGCCCATCGATACCGGAGATTTACCTCGTCAATCGGTGCACTACTTCAGTGAAAGGAGGAAAGAAGGCGCTCGAGTTTCAGAGAAACGTTGAATCTGGAGCGATTACCGTTACCGGAGAGATACCCGAAGCGGACACGCCACTGACAAGGCAGGTTGCCATTACCAGACCCGCTCTGGCGTTCGTGTCTGTGTTGAAACAGAGGCTCGAAGCTGCGGGTATCAAGGTAAAGGGGCGGGCCCGAGTCGAGCCTGTTTCAAATAGTGGACGTACGTTACCTAGCGTAAAGGTTGCGGCATTTGAATCTGAATCATTGGCGACTATTGCCTTGCGAACAATGAAGCCGAGTCAAAACATGTACACCGAGACAATCCTGAGGACTCTCGGTGAACAGCTTGGAATTAAAGATGGAAGAAAGAGTTCTGCGGAACTCGGCTTGGAGGTAATCAAGGCCTTCATGGCGGAACTAGGTGCCGCTCCTGATGGTTGGGTTCAGTGGGACGGCAGTGGACTATCGAGACATAATTTGGTGACGCCGTCTATATTGATTCAACTCTATACATATATGGCCTTGAAGAGCAGGTCCTCTAAAGAATGGATTTCCTCGCTTCCAATAGGCGGAGTAGACGGGACAATACAGAATCGATTCAAGGGAACACCTGCAATGGGTAATGTCCGCGCAAAGACTGGCACAATCGACCAGGTTTCCGCATTATCGGGTTATGTGACGACCGCCTCAGGAGAACGCCTTGTGTTTTCAATGATTGTTAACGGAATACCTGATCCACGAATCAGAATCTCCACTATTGATGATGTTGTGGTGGCGCTGGCGAGCTTCGAAGGAAGGAAGGAAAATTAACTGCAGCTAACTTAAACAGAAAAAAGGGGGCCTCTCGGCCCCCTTTGAATTACCAACGGTTTCCACCGCCGTAACCACCGCGGTCTCCACCACGGCCGCCACGGCCGCCACGGCCACCGCCACCGCCCTCTTCCCTCGGTCTGGCTTCATTGACGACGATGCTACGACCGTCATACTCCTGACCGTTGAACTGAGCGATTGCATTGTTTGCATCTTCATCCGTAGCCATTTCCACGAAGCCGAAGCCACGTGAACGACCGGTCTCACGGTCCTGGACGACGTTAGCAGATGCAACGGCGCCTGCCTGTGAAAAATGTGCGTGAAGATCTTCGCTTGTCACACGAAATGACAAGTTTCCAACGTAAAGTTTAGTACCCATTTTATTCCTCTATTTTCTTAAAGAAGCGGAAAGGCAGGCAAGGAAAAATACAAACGTTCAACCAAAAGCGACAAGCCCGACTCGTCAAAAAACCGACTAGCTTCAAAAACCAATTGACCGAACTCTCGAACCGAACCTAAACTGTCGCTTGTCTAAAACGAACGGGCGTACCTTCGGAGATACTTTGAGAGCAGAACACCGAGAAGTATGACCCCCCAATTCCAATACTGCAAGCTTTTTTGGGAAATGATCTGATCGAGAGGCGCAGGGTTGGATGTCGAAAAACGCTTTACTTACAGCGAAAAGTCTATTTTCGCCTTTGAATACACAGATTTAGACGCTTTGAATACCGATTATTTTTTGATTCGGTCGAGAATTTTAGAGTGGATTCCACCAAAGCCACCATTGGACATTATTGCGACGACGTCGCCTTCGCGTAACTCGGGAACGAGATGTGTGACAATCGAATCCGCGTCCGGAAAACTGTAAGATGGTTTTCCCTGTAGCGCGATACGTTCGACCAGTTCACTTACATCCAATACCTTTCCCAGCTCACTCGCCTTCGCTGTATTGTATACGCCCGAGATTATCACATAGTCTGCATAGGAGAATGCCTTTGAGTAATGCTCTTGAAACACTGCCAATCGTGAGGACCATGAGCGAGGTTCGAACACAGCGACCAAGCGCCTGCCAGTGTACTTCATGCGCAACGCTCTTAGAGTCTCTTCGACCGCCGTTGGATGATGAGCGAAGTCATCTATGACCGTGATTCCATTTTCTGTACCACGAACTTCCATCCGGCGCTTGACGGACTTGAAACTTTTCAGTGCTTCATGAATTTTGTCCTTTGAGATTCCCCACGCATCAGCGACAATAATCACTGCAAGACAGTTCTTAACATTGAACTCACCAATCAAATGAGTCTCAAATTCACCCCATTTATGGCCTTCCAAGAAGACCGTAAACCTTGTGGTCTCTCCGGAGAAGTCTATGTATCTTGCCTGCCATTTGGCATCCGGACTGGTGCCAAAGGTTTCAATGCGCGTATGGAGACGTCCGTGCATCTCCTGTAAGACCTCTCTAACTACAGGAGAGTCCACCCCGGCAACAAGAACACCATTGCCTGGAACGAGGTTCATTAAACGTGAAAACTGAAACTTAATTTCTTGAAGATCACGGTAAATGTCTGCATGGTCGAATTCGATGTTGTTGACAATGGCAATCTCGGGCAGGTAATGCATGAACTTCGGCTTTTTATCGAAATAAGCCGTGTCGTACTCATCCCCTTCGATAACAAAACAGTCACTATCTGTCACACGGAAACTGGATCCAAAGTTCTGTACGATTCCTCCGACAAGGAATGATGGATTCAGTCCGCCGACCTCTGCCACCCATGATGCAATGCTTGTCGTCGTTGTTTTGCCATGGGTACCCGCCACGACTAGTGACCTGCGTCCCCGGATGAATTCCTCCTGTACGACTTCAGCTTGAGAGCGGTAGAGGAGCTTGCGATTCAAAACCTCTTCGAGTTCGGGATTACCTCTCGAAATCGCATTTCCCACGACGA
>CAXRBW010000034.1:0-3099 GCA_964228775.1 Pyrinomonadaceae bacterium
GATGGAGCGCGCAGGATGGCAAAGAGGCTCGCCCACGTCCGTCGCCGATGCGTCATCGGCGTCAACATCGGAAAGAACAAAGAGGTGCCTAACGAGCAAGCGCTGTCGAACTATCTCGACACCTTTGAACTCGTCCATCCATATGCCGATTATGTGACTGTTAACGTTTCGTCTCCGAACACACCGAACCTGAGGGAGCTGCAACGAACGGACTCGCTCGCGGAGCTCCTCGGTGGAATTCAGAAACGCAATGTCGAACTCGGTCGCAAACCACTGCTCGTCAAAATCTCACCTGACGCATCGGACGATGAGCTTCGCGGCATGGCTGATGTGGCGCTGGGCGTCGGCATCGACGGCATCATCGCTACCAACACGACAGTGTCGCGCAAAGGACTTCGCTCCAATGTCGATGAGGTCGGAGGTCTCAGCGGAAGGCCGCTCATGCATCGGTCGAGCGAGGTCATCGGACTGCTCTATCAGCACCTCCGCGGAGCGATTCCAATCATCGGCGTCGGGGGAGTGTTCTCGGCGGCTGATGCATTTGAGAAGATCGCCGCCGGGGCCTCGCTGATTCAGGTCTATACCGGGCTTGTTTACGGAGGTCCGAAATTTCCTGCAACGCTCCTTCGCGGCCTGTCCGAAATCATAGAGAAAAACGGCTTTTCTTCGATTTCAGAGGCCGTCGGCTCGCGAACCCGCCAATAATCACCTCGAAAGTTGTTTGACACCGATTTTTCAAAGGATATAATCACCTTTTGCCTTTTTCGCTGTTTGAACCAAGGTTTTTGTCTGTGGAGATGATCATCGACCTAAACACCCTTTCGAGCCCCGAGACCCCGTTTTCCTATGAGGTTTCAGCGGCGTCGGTCGACCTGGGTGACGAGCCGGCCTCGGTGAACGAGCCGCTCAGCTTTTCGGGTCTCGTGAGATCGGCTGACGAGCTCGAAATCATCGGAACGATAAAGGGTTCCATGATGCTCGAATGCACGCGCTGTCTGACCCCGGTCCCGAGGCCGATTGACATCGCCTTCACCGACACAGTCCGCGCTGCAGACAAGATGTCGTCTGATTCCGAAACCGGGCTCGCCCCGACGGAACTCACGGCCGACGTCATACCTGACGGAACCCTCGATTTGGGAGAGGTGCTGAGAGAGCAGTTGATTCTTAGCATACCCGCCCAAACCTTCTGCAAAGATGACTGCAAGGGACTCTGCGGGCGATGTGGAGCGAATCTGAACCTTGGCGAATGCCACTGTGAGAACGATGACATCGATCCGCGGTGGGCGGCACTGAAAGAATTGAAATAAAGCCTTCGGGCAAAAGAATCGGTAGACGGAGTAACTATGCCAAATCCAAAAAGAAGACATTCGAAAGCACGCACTCGCACGCGCCGCGCTCATGATGCGCTGACGACGCCGCAGTACTACATCGACAAGGACTCGGGTGAACCTAAGCGCCCGCACCGCATCGATCCCGAGACCGGCGCCTACAAAGGACGCCAGATCATCGCGAAGAAATCAGCCAAATAAGTTTTTTCTGGTAAAAGTCAGTAGACCCATTTTGCCCGCGCAAGCGGGCAAATTTGGTAAATAGAGACCGAAAACAATGGCACACAACGCAGGCATTCTTGGAATGGGGCACTCATATCCCGACGGCATTCTCACGAACGCTGATCTCGAGAGGATAGTTGAGACCTCTGATGACTGGATCACGACGAGGACGGGAATCAAGCAGCGCCACAAGGCGGCTCCTGATGAGTACACCTCGCAGTTCGGAACACGTGCCGCGCAGATGGCGCTCGATCGTGCAGGCCTCAAGCCCGAGGACATCGACCTCATCATCTGCGCCACCACGACTCCCGACCAGATCATGCCTTCGACGGGTGCACTCATCCAGGCAAAACTCGGCGCGGTCAATGCCGCAGGTCCCGTTCTTTGCGCCGCCTGTTCAGGATTTCTCTACGGCATCACGATGGTCGAGTCGATGATCCGCACGGGCGTCATCAAACACGCACTCGTCATCGGTGCCGAGGTACTGACGAAATACGTCGACTACACAGACCGCGGAACCTGTGTGATTTTCGGCGACGGCGCCGGTGCAGCGGTCCTCGGGCCAGTCCCTGAGGGAAAGGGAATCCTCGCCACGAAAATCATGTCTGACGGACGTTACGAGGAGCAGCTCAACTGCCCCGGCGGCGGGACGAAGCTCGGAACCTCGCACGACACGATCAACCAAGGCCTCCATTTCTTCAAGATGAAGGGCAATGAGCTTTTCAAGATCGCCGTTCGCTCGATGTCTGATATTTCAGCAGAGATGCTCGGCAGATGCGGGCTGACAGTCGATGATGTCGACCTCGTGATCCCTCATCAGGCGAATCAGAGAATTACGGATGCGGTCGCGGAAAGACTCGGCGCTCCGGCTGAAAAGGTCTATTCGAACATCGCATATCACGGCAACACCTCAAGCGCTTCGATTCCAATCGCACTCGACGAATGCATCGAGTCAGGCAAAATCAAAGAGGGCAGCACCGTACTTCTCACCTCGTTCGGTGGCGGCGTCACCTGGGGCGCGACAGTGATCAGATTCTGATTGCGAGTTACAGAGACGCCCGACAACAGAAGTAATGTCAGAAAGAGTTTCCACAACAGCATTTATTTTTCCGGGACAAGGCTCTCAGGCGGTCGGCATGGGTCGAGACCTGTTTGAGAATTTCCCTGCAGCTCGCGCAATCTTTGAAGAAGCCGACGCGACGCTCGGTGATTCGATTTCGAAGATTTGCTTCGAGGGCCCCGAAGACCAACTGACGCTCACCGCCAACACGCAGCCGGCCATTCTCACTGTTTCAATAGCGGCATTACGCGCCCTCGAATCGGAGGGCTTTGTCTCGCCAGGCTTTGTCGCGGGCCACAGCCTCGGGGAGTATTCCGCGGTGGTTGCTGCGGGCGGCATGTCATTTGGTGATGCGGTGCAGACGGTCCGAAAGCGCGGTCAGTTCATGCAAGAGGCGGTTCCTGTCGGCGTCGGTGCGATGGCAGCAATCCTGAAATTGCCGCTCAGCGAGGGTGACTCGGTCGGTGCCGAAGCTTCGCAAGGCGAAGT
>CAXRBW010000035.1:0-2682 GCA_964228775.1 Pyrinomonadaceae bacterium
GCCTCCGCAGTCCTCCATGATGAACTTCTCCATGTCCTTGTAGCCCATGGGTAGCTCGTAAACTCCTTGTTTGTTGACGTGGCCCGACACGGACCAAAGCTTCGTCCCGCCTGACTTCTCAGTGCCAAGATTTCTCCACGCCTCTCCACCCATCTCGATTATTTGGGGGACGGAGGTCAGCGTCTCGACGTTGTTGACCACGGTCGGACAAGCGTAAAGACCCTCGATGGCAGGGAAGGGCGGCTTCATGCGCGGATGTCCACGGAAGCCCTCGAGACTCGAGAGAAGGGCCGTCTCCTCTCCGCAAATGTAGGCCCCGGCACCCGTGTGGGTGTAAACCTCGCAATTGAATGAACTGCCGAGAATTCCTTTACCGACGATTCCCGCAGCGCGCGCTTCGTCGATGGCGCGGTCCATGATGTCAATGAGGTATTTGTATTCGCCTCGGAAATAGATGTAGCAAGCCTCTGCTCCGAGGGCGAAGGCAGCGATGAGCATTCCCTCAATCAGCGCGTGGGGATCGCGTTCGAGAAGATAGCGATCCTTGAATGTGCCTGGTTCCGATTCGTCCGCGTTGCAAACAATATATTTCGGCTTCGGAGACTGACGCGGAACAAAGCTCCATTTCATTCCGGTCGGGAAGCCGGCGCCGCCACGACCGCGCAGTGCTGAGGTCTTGACCTCGTTGATAATGTCGTCCTGCGACATGCCAAGCGCCTTTTTGAGTGGCTTGTAGCCGCCAGTTTCCTGATACACCTTGAGCGTGTGCCCGTCTTTGACGTGCATCCGCTTGAGCTGAAGAGGTTCGCAACCTATTGCTTTGATTTCCATACTGACAGAACGACTAACTTAATGAATCCAAGACCTTGTCCACTTTTTCAGTGGTTAGATCTTCGTGATAATCGAAGCCCACCTGCATCATCGGCGCGGTTCCGCAGCTGCCGAGACATTCGACGAGCGACAGCGTGAACTTGCCGTCAGGGGTCGTCTCTCCGGGTTTGATTCCGAGCTTTGAACAGATATGCCCAGTGATATCTGGTTCACCCATGATCTTGCATGAAAGTGTTTTGCAAACCTGCAGATGATGTCTGCCGATCTTGCGGAGATTGAACATCGAATAAAAGGTTGCCGTCTCCCAAACATCGGTGACTTCGATTTCGAGCAACCGTGCCAAATAGTTGACGCCGGGGTTGTCAATCCAACCACGCTCGCGCTGAATGACGAAGAGCAGGGGTATCAGCGCCGAGCGCTTCCTGTCCGCCGGATATTTGGCGAGATGGCCCTTCATCTCTTCGACAACCGATGCCGAAAATTCCGCCACCTCGTCAGAGACGAGGATTTGGTTTGTGAACTCTGTAGGAACTGCGCCTGCCATATGTTTTCAGTGACGAACCATAAGTGACGGTGGCGATGTCGGCTTACCGACCGCATGGATTAAAGAAGTCAATCTCGAATCCCACCGCACGTGGCTTATCTGTCAATTTCTCCCAACACGATGTCCAGCGATCCAATGATTGCGACGACGTCGGCAACCATTTCACCCTCGCACATAAGGGGAAGGGCGGAAAGATTCACGAAGCTCGGTCCGCGGAAATGAACCCGCTCGGGCTTCGGCCCTCCATTCGATTTCATGTAGACCCCGAGTTCTCCCTTTGACGCTTCGATAGCGTGGTAGACCTCGCCTGGCGGGACGTTGAATCCCTCGGCGACGATCAGGAAGTGGTGGATTAAGGAATCCATGTGCTTTCGCATGTCGTCACGGTCCGGCAGAACGACCTTCGGCGCATCCGCCTTGATCGGTCCAGGAGTGAGACGGTCGAGTGCCTGCCTAACGATCTTGTGCGATTCGTAGCATTCGCGGATTCTCACGCGATAACGCGACCATACGTCCCCATCGTTTTCGACCGGCACTTCGAAGTCGTACTTTTCATAACCCGAGTAGGGGTTGTCCCTTCGAAGGTCGAGACTGACTCCGCTGCCTCTGAGACTCGGACCGGTCAGACCCCAGTCGATGGCGTCCTCTCTCGAAATGATTCCAATTCCTTTGGTTCTCGACTGCCAGATAGGATTGCCAGTAACCAAGTTTTCGAAATCCGCCATCGCATCAAGGAAGTCATTGAGGAACTGACGGCATCTGTGCTCGAATCCCGCGGGGAGGTCCATCATGAGTCCTCCGATGCGGAAATAGCTCGGCGTCATTCGTCCACCCGAAGCGGCTTCAATGAGATTGAGAATTCTTTCTCTTTGGCGGAAACAGAAGAAGAAGACCGACATCGCACCTATGTCGAGACAGTGCGTGCCAAGCCAGACCATGTGCGAAGCGATTCGCTGCAGCTCGCACATCAGTACCCTGATCGTTTGAGCGCGCTCTGGAATTTCGAGCTGCAGAAGTTTTTCCGCAGCCATTACATAAGCGAGGTTGTTTCCGAGCGGATTGAGGTAGTCCATTCGGTCCGTGATGACGATGCCTTGCTGGTATTTCTTGTACTCGAAGAGCTTCTCCATGCCGGTGTGGAGATAGCCGATGTCGGGAATGGTCTTGACGACCAGCTCTCCATCGAGGCGCAGATCGAGTCGCAGCACTCCGTGTGTGGACGGATGCTGTGGGACCATCGAAAGAGTCATTTGTGACTCGAGGGCCGAGTCGAGAACTTCCTGTTCTGCTGAAATCGTTTCCATTTC
>CAXRBW010000036.1:0-3094 GCA_964228775.1 Pyrinomonadaceae bacterium
CGTCAACTATTCGGGCCACGGCACAGGTTCAGCGTGGTTCAACTCGACGTTTTTCGCCTCTTCCGATGCGCTCGCGATGACGAACGGAACCAACTATTCGCTCTTTACGATGCTGACTTGTCTCAACGGACTTTTCACGGACACTATCAACGATGGTCTCGCTGAAAGTGTGCTCAAATCTCCGAATGGCGGGGCCGCAGCCGCCTGGGCCTCGACAGGGAAGACGACCCCTGACGTGCAAGACCAGATGGCAAATCGCTTTTACGAGAAGTTTTCAGCAGGCACGATGCCGAGAATCGGCGATTTGGTCCGAGACTCAAAGACGATTATCTCGAGCGGTCGCGATGTCAGATTGTCGTGGGTATTACTTGGAGACCCGGCAATGAAAGTTCGCTGATTAGCCTCTCAGGCTTCTCGCTGGCGAAGCGCCTCAAAGAGGATGACTCCGCATGAGACCGAAAGATTAAGACTTTCAACATCATTCTTCATCGGTATCATCACTCTCTCCGCTGCAGAAGCGAGTTCCTCTTTTGAAAGACCGTGGGCCTCTGATCCAAAAACCAGCATTCGGGACTTCTTCCAATCAAGCGACGTGTAGTTCGTCCCGTCCCCCGCGTCCACCGCAGTGACGACGAGCGAATTACCGAGCGCCCAGCTCGCCGCCTCATCGAACGAAGCGCCGGACCAGACGGGAAGTCTCAGATTTGCACCAAGTCCCGCCCTCAAGGCCTTTACCGAGAAAATGTCAGTCGAATCACGCGTCGTCACGACTCCGTCGGCACCCGCGGCTTCGACCGTGCGGAGAATTGCACCCAAATTTGCGGGATTGGTGATGCCGTGCAGAACTATGACGAGCTTTTTCGCGGCGAGTTTCTCTTCGAAATCTCCTTTTGAGGCGGAAGGTCTTTTCGCGATGACTGCAATGCCCTGTGCCGTTTTAGAGTCAGCAGCACGGTCGAGCAATGATTCCTGCACCTCGGCGACCGTTTCGGCTCCGCATTTCATCGCGAGTGAATCGAGCAGTGCCACTCCGCGCTCGCTTGCAGATATACGTCGGGTGTATAGCACGTCGCAGATTTCGATATTCGATCTGAGCAGCTCCTCGGCGAGCCTCACGCCCTCGAGCAGAATGTACTGCGCATCATCGCCTGCGACGATTTTGCGGATCAGTCTCAGCTTTGAGTTGTCTTTGCTCGTAATCATTGTCACCCGCGTAAGTTTATTTGAGTTGAGCGCCTTTTGAAAGCAGCGCATGCCGGATTTGTTATAATGACGGGACCGTGCTCGCGTAGCTCAGTGGATAGAGCTTTCCCCTCCGGAGGGAAAGGCCGTAGGTTCGACTCCTACCGCGAGTACCAATTCCAATCTCATCCGAGCCCCGTACCCGAATCGATTCCCGACATTTAAGCTGAGCAAATTCTGCAGTCACGAGCTGATCCCGCAGTGAAATCTTGTGGCCACGCTCTGGCACCGCACTTGCTTACTCTAATCGCGTGAAAAGCATTGGAGGAGAAATGGCAAATCAAAAAGAATCGCTGAAGCAGGAACCGAATTCGGTTTATCCGACGAAACCTGCTTCTCGATGGATTCATCGTCTGGAGACCGGCATTGCGCTATTAGGCGGAGTCGGCGTCGGGCTCACGTTGATGTACTTGTTCGATCCTGATCGTGGCCGACGGCGCAGAGCGATCATCCGGGATAAGGCAAACGGACTAACTAATGATGTCCGTGACGCGATCGGCAAGGAAGCACGTGATTTGCGCAATCGTGCCGTGGGCAAAATCCACGAATCACGAAAGCGCGTCTTCAGAGGTGAAGAATCAGAGGTGGCCGAAAAAGATTCGTCTACTCGGCCTCAGATCCTCTGACCTGCGCAGAGCACGACAAGCCTCTGACGCGCGGTTTCTAATAAATTCCGATTCGTCAGAGGTCGCTCCCGGCACCCGGGCACCCGAAAGGGGTCCGGGTGATCGTGCTTTTGGGTGCTGTTAGCGAGGTACGATCTTGATGGTTTTGATTCTGATGTCGTCGAGGGGCCTTTCGGGATTGCCTCCGGCACGATCGGTCGGCGCGCCCTGAATCGTCGCAGCGTTCGAGATTCCTTCAATCACTCTTCCGAACACCGTATAGCTTCTGTCCCAGCCCGGCACGCGCTTCATCGTGATGAAGAATTGTGAGTTCGCTGAGTTCACATCAGTGCTACGCGCCGCACCGACAATGCCGCGCTCATATGGGATGTCGGAGAATTCCGCACGCAGATCGGGAAGTGAAGACTGTCCCATGCCGTCATTGGATGGGTCGGAGTCTTTGGAATTCGGATCGCCACCCTGGATGACGCTTTCATTGATGCGGTGGATGGTCGTGCCGTCATAGAACCCTTGCGCCGCAAGGACTTTGAATCGCTTGACCATCTCGGGCGCAATGTTGGAATAGAGCTCGATCTTGACCGAACCATAGGCTCCCGAATTCTCAAATTCGATGACAGCAGCCTCAGAATCAGCTTGAGGGGTGACACCGGTCTTGATGACGGGCTTTGATGATTTCGATTTTTGGGCGCCGCAACCTGCCATGATGAGCAGGGAAGCTGCGAGCAGAAAAATTATCAGTCTGTTCATGATTGGATTCAAAAAGTTTTGTCTGAGTCGAGCATGATGGTCACCGGACCGTCGTTGACCAGTTCGACATCCATCATCGCCTGGAATCTTCCAGTCGCGACCTCAGTGCAGGATTTGCGGGCCTCGGCGACAAAGAATTCATAGAGCCGATTCGCATCATCGGGTGCCGCGGCATCGATGTATGATGGTCGACGACCCTTCCTCGCGTCACCGTAGAGAGTGAACTGAGAGACGACTAATAGCGCGCCACTTGTGTCGCTGAGCGAGAGATTCATCTTGCCCTCCGCATCATCGAAGATTCGAAGGTTCATAACCTTCTCGACCATGGCAGTCGCTTCGGTCTGGGTGTCGGTCTTTGAAACGCCGAGAAGGAGCATTATTCCAGGGCCAATAGAGCCGACAACCTCACCGCCGACTGTGACGGAAGCTCTCTTCACCCTTTGAATGATTGCTCGCATAAATGCGGTCTCGGTCGGCCT
>CAXRBW010000037.1:0-3214 GCA_964228775.1 Pyrinomonadaceae bacterium
TGTCGAAGTGTTTCTGCAAAATGCCGAGCTGATGACCTCAGCGTGCCGGAGAGAGGCGCCGGTCGAGAATCCAGGAGCCATGCTCGGAGCGGTGATGGCGGCGGCCCATCGTGCGGGAAGGGATAAGCTGACCGTATTGGCATCGCCCGAACTTTCTGGTTTTGGGGCATGGCTTGAGCAGCTTGTTGCCGAGTCGATCGGGAAGAACGGAGTCTCGATCATTCCGATCGAATCGGAACCCGTCGCCGATGTCTACGGTGAAGACCGTCTCTTTGTGCACATCAAAATGATTGGCTCACGTGACACTTCACGCGACTCATTCGTTGAAGCCCTCGAGTCACAGGGACATCCCGTTGCGACGATTCTCGTGAGCGATACATTGAGTATCGGTCAGGAATTTTTCAGATGGGAATTCGCTACTGCAGTAGCTGGCGCGGCGATGGGCGTCAATCCGTTCGACCAACCCGATGTCGAAGCTGCAAAGATCGCCACAAGAAAACTTACCGAAGAGTTCGAGCGGAGCGGTGAACTTCCCTCCGAGTCGCCGATACTTTCAAGTGACGGCATATCAATTTTCTCTGGCGAAACTTATGCGCATGCAACTTCACTCGAGGCTTCCTTGCTCGAACACATCGACCGAGTCAACCAAAATGATTACTTCGCGATACTCGCCTATCTCGAGATGAGCCCTGAGAATCAGATTCTTCTGCAAAAAATGAGACAGAGCGTGCTCAAGCGGACTGGCGCTGCAACCACTGCCGGATTTGGACCACGCTTTTTGCATTCGACCGGGCAGGCCCACAAGGGCGGAGCCAACAACGGTGTGTTTTTGATGTTGACTGCCGACGATACTGAGGACATCGCCGTTCCCGGCCGACGCTACAGCTTCGCGACCGTCAAAGATGCGCAGGCACGAGGCGATTTCGAAGTCCTCGCACAGCGCGGACGGCGTGTCATGCATTTGCATCTTTCGGGCGACCTCACAAGACAGCTCGAACGCATCACCGATATTCTTAAAAAATAAATGAGGGCCCACGATGGGCCCTCATCTCTTCACACTCTGGAAAAGAGCGCTACTTTTTCAGCCAGCTCTGCATCTTCTTTATCTCATACGACTGAGACCTGATGATACCCTCTGCCAGCGTCTTGATCTCCTGATATTTGGATTTCTTTAAAGCTTCTTGGGCCATCACGATTGCGCCTTCATGGTGCGGAATCATCATCTCGGCGAAGAGACGGTCGAAATCTGCACCCTTCGCGGACCCAAGCTTCGTCATGTCCATGTCCTCCATCGAGTCATGCATGCCCTCCATCTCCATGTTGATTGCGGGCTCAGCCTTTGGAAACCATTTGTCACGCCAAGCACGCATCTGGGCGATCTCTTTTTCCTGGGCGGCAGTGATTGCTCCGGCAAGTGCCTTAACCTCAGCAGAGCCTGCCTGTGCAGCTGCGGGTTTTGACATGTCCACGGCGCCTTGGTGATGGGCAATCATCGTGTCTAGGAACTGTAGGTCGTAGGGCGCATTCGCGGCACCCGGCGAGCTTGCCATGTTCGAATGGTCCATCGAGTGGTCCATCGCTGAATCAGTGCCATGGTCCATCTTGCTGTGGTCGACCGCCGCTGGTGTGGCGGCGTCTGATTTGTGGTCCGAGTGGTCACCGCCTGTGCAAGCCATACCGAATGCGACAAGCAAAAGCATGACGAGATATGAGAGAGCTGTCTTGAATGTTTTCATACTACTTACATCCCTTTTTAGTTTATCGGCTCAGTCGACGATACCCGGCTGCCTGATGACATAGTTGTTCATCTTCTTTTTCTCTTCATCGACAATGCGTTTCACATCGGCGAGCAGCTTTCTCGCATCGTAGACGATGCCGTCCTTGACAGTATATTTCACGCCACCGACACGCGTCACCTTGTTGTCCTCGGTGAGCTTGATTGCGCCGGTGCCGTAAAGAACCTGGAAGTTCGCAAGCGGATTCTGATCGACGATGACGAAGTCAGCGAGCTTGCCGACCTCTACTGAGCCGAGATCTTTTTCGACCCCGAGAGCCTGGGCACCGTAGAGTGTCGCAGAGCGGATGACTTCGAGGGGCGAGAAGCCCGCCTCTCTCATCAGCTCCATCTCACGCACATAAGAGAATCCGTAAGTCTGGAATATGTATCCCGAGTCGGTTCCAAGCGTGACTTTGCCACCGCGGTTCTTGTACTCGTTTATGAACGTCATCCAGAGATGGTAGTTGTTGCGCCACTCGACTTCCTGCTCGGTTCCCCAATTGAACCAGTAGGAACCGTGTGCGCGCCTGTTCGGCTGAAAGAATTCCCAGAGCTGCGGAAGCGTGTAGTTCTCATGCCACTCAGCACGTCTCGCACGCATCAGGTCGCGACTCGCCTCGTAGATGTTGAATGTCGGGTCGAGCACGTAACCGAGCGAGAGCAGCTCATTCATCACCTTGTTCCAGTGTTCGGAATAAGGAGGTGCGGCTTGCTTCCACAACTTGCCAGCCTCTTCGAAGCGATGTGACTCGTCCGAATAGTTGTAGTTCACCGGGTAATCTTGAATCGTCTTGTTTGTGAAGAGCGCTTCGGGAAGACCGTACCAATGCTCCATTGAAGTCATTCCTGCTCTTGCTGAATCTAGAACATTCCAACGTGCGACACTGAGCTGGTTGTGATGGCTCGTCGACCGCAGACCGAGACGTTTGTTCTCGCGAATCGCCGCTGCGAGCACCTCGGGGGCTGCATTGAAGAATTTGATGCCATCAGCTCCACGCTTGGCGTTTTCGCGAACCCACTCGACAGCCTTTTCAGGTGTATCGACTCCATCCTTCGCACCTTGGCCAAAAGCTGTGTAAGCAAAAAGTCTCGGGGCGGTGATAAGGCCCGCGGCGGATTTCTGTTTTTCATCAAGGACCCAGTCGAGTCCATTGCCCGCGCTGGGGTCTCTGATCGCAGTGATGCCGTGCGCCATCCAAAGCTTGAAGACATATTCCGCAATCGGTGCCTGGCCTCCGCCGATATGTCCATGCATGTCGATGAAACCCGGCATCAGGTACATGCCCTCGGCGTTCACTTCCTTGCCGCCAGGCTCGAGCTTTGGACGTGAATTCGGATTGATCGGCACACCCGGATATCCGACGTTGCGAATCGCCGCGATGCGGTTTCCCTTTACAACAATGTCGACGGGTCCCATCGGTGGCGCTCCGGTTCCGT
>CAXRBW010000038.1:0-16263 GCA_964228775.1 Pyrinomonadaceae bacterium
AGTGCTCAGGGAGTCATCCTCGTCCGCACAGGAGAAGGGGATCTGGTGACGAGCGCGGCGCTCATCAATTCGGAAGAGAGCTCTGAAGGCGGAGAGGAATAAATTCTCCGCTCAAGATTGAGTAAGGAAAAAGCCCGCCAGTTGGCGGGCTTTTTATTTTGAAACTGACAGCATCAATCAAAGAGTCCGGGCGGTCCGTTTTTTGGAAGCTCTCTTTCAAGATGCTCATACGCGAGTCTCGTCGCAGTCCGTCCGCGCGGAGTGCGGTTGAGAAAACCTATCTGGAGCAGGAACGGCTCGATCATCACCTCGATCGAATCTTTTTCCTCGTGAATTGAGGCGGAAATCGTACTGAGTCCGACCGGTCCGCCATCGAATTTCTCGATGATGGTGAGCAGCATCTTCCGATCCACGTCGTCGAGGCCGTATTTATCGACGTCCATTCTATCGAGTGCGCTCGTCGCAACCTGGCCCGTGATCTTGCCGTCGTATTCGACCTCAGCAAAGTCGCGCACGCGCTTGAGCAGCCGGTTGGCGATTCGCGGAGTGCCGCGCGACCGCTTTGCCAGCTCGACCGCCCCTTCCTGTTCGATTTCGATCCTCAAAATATCCGCTGAGCGCGTGATGATTGTCGACAGCTCCTCGTCGCGGTAGAAGTCGAGATTGAAGCTGATGCCAAATCTGCCTCTGAGAGGCGCGGTGATTAGTCCCGGCCGCGTCGTCGCGCCGATCAACGTGAATTTATTAAGCGGAAGCTTGACGGAGCGGGCCGCAACGCCCGAGCCGACCATCACATCGAGGTTGAAATCTTCCATCGCGGGATAAAGGACTTCTTCGATGGCGGGATTGAGTCGGTGGATTTCGTCGATGAAAAGTACGTCACCCTCTTCAAGGTTGCTCAGAAGTCCTGCGAGGTCTCCCGCCTTCTCGATGACAGGCGCGGCCGTCGCCTTGAGATTCTTTCCCATCTCGTTGGCGACGATCGAGGCGAGTGTGGTTTTACCCGTTCCCGGAGGGCCGAAAAGAAGAATGTGATCGAGGGCCTCTTTGCGCCGATCCGCGGCTTTCATGAAGACCTCGAGATTCTCTTTCACTTTTGGCTGGCCGATGTACTCCGAAAGACGCGAAGGCCTCAGCGAAAGATCGAACTGGCGCTCATCTTCGAACGCTTCGCCGTTTCTGTTGTCTTTTGATTCGAGGTCCGTCGGCATAAAAAAATCTTTCAGCGTTATTTTGCGAGAAGCTGCAGCCCGCGACGGAGGAGGCCTTGGACCGTCGCTTCTGTTCCGTCCTTGAGTGCCTGGCTGAGTGCGCGCTCGGCGGCCGCGCGCTGATAACCGAGATTGACCAGCGCCGAGACTGCGTCTTCGAAGACGGATCCCGCAGCAGTTCCTGAATCGCCTGACGAAGCATCTGTCGCCGACGAGAGGGAGAGCTTTGCCGCCTTATCCCGCAGTTCGATGACGATGCGTTCGGCTGTTTTCTTTCCGATGCCAGGAATCGAATTGAGTCGCGGCAGATTGTTCTGCCTGATGGCCTCGATCATTTCTTCGGCACTCATGCCCGAAAGAGCCGTGATTGCCGATTTCGGACCGATGCCGCTGACTGACGTGAGCAAGAGGAACAGGTCTTTTTCGAGAAGCGTCTTGAATCCGAATAGCGAGAGTGCGTCCTCGCGGACATGCGTGAAAATGTTGAGGCTGATTTCAGAGCCGACCTCGCCGATCTCGTAAAAGGTCGAGAGCGGAATCGATACTTCGTATCCGACCCCACCGACGTCGATGACGATGGTGTTGGCCTGTTTGTGTGAAATCTTGCCTGAAAGGGAGGCGATCATCAGTTGGGAAATTGTAAAGGATTGGGTTTGTGCGGGCAATCAGCGGACTTGTCCGATTTTTCGAAGCCTGAGATGAAACGCGAGCCTCAAAAGATGATTTCACCTCGCCCCTTTAAAATTGTAGTATTGAAAGACAGGTTCTTTGCGATGTTTCACGGCAGTCCCGCTCCATGCGAGAGGCTTTTGCCGATTCTGACCTAATCCGAAAAATGTTTTCCTTTTCTTCCAAATCGATTCTCGGCAGCGTGGCGATGTTCGCGCTGACATTCTGTGCGGGGATATATCTCGCGCGGTTCGATGGAAACGGAAAAGAAGCGACTGGTGGCAGTTCGTGGTTCGGCGGAACATCAAGCGATAAGAACCTGCAGTCCGAGATTGAGGCGCTCCGCGAACGCAATGCGCAGCTTGAGCGCCGAGTCGAAGAACTTGAGCGTCGACTCGAGCCCGTTGACTCAGCCGAACCCCGACCCCCGCAAGCGGGACGGGACAGCGTCCGCCGTCCGCAGACTCAGCAGCTCGGGCAGTCGGCGTTCTAGATGGCCCCGATTTTTCGCACCCCCTGCGACCTTCGGTCGTTCTGAAAATTCCACCTGTGGTAATCTGAGTCCATTCAATTCTTATGGACGAGTTCCAAGCGAGAAAACTGATTGTCGAAATCGGACGGCTTCTCTATGACAGGAGCTATGTCGTCGCATCGGACGGCAACATCAGTATTCGACTCGATGACAACACCGTCCTCGCAACTCCGACAATGACCTGCAAGGGCCGCATGACCGAGGAGGGCTTGGCCCTCACGGACATGAATGGCCGTCCGCTCAACGACCGCCGAGCCTCTTCAGAGCTTGCGATGCACCTTCTGATCTATCGGGAACGGCCGGACGTCAAAGCGGTCTGTCATGCCCATCCGCCGCACGGCACTGCATTCGCGGTTGCGGGTCTCGCAATCGACCAGCCGATTCTCTCCGAGGTGATTTTGACGCTCGGTTGTGTTCCGCTGACGAATTACGGGACCCCTTCGACCGATGAACTGACCGATGCCATGAAGCCCTTCGTCGCGAACCACAACGCATTGTTGATGGCCAATCACGGCGCGGTCGCTTACGGTGCCGATCTCTGGCAGGCCTATGACCGACTCGAAACGCTCGAGCACACGGCGAGAATCGCAATCCTCGCGAGGACACTCGGCGGTGCGAACGATCTTCCGAAGGAAGCGATTGCGAAGCTCGTTGAGATCCGCGAGAAGGCCGGATACCTCGGTGAGTCGGCGCGTTGCCAGGCATGCGGCTACCTTCACGGGTCTGGCATCACATGTGGCGGTCATGGCGAGATGTCGGTCAGTGCAGGTAGCGACCGCGTCACACTCACGCGCGAAGAACTAATCGAACTTTTGGCCCAGGCTGCGAATGTGGGTTAAACTCAGTAGTCTTTTGGGTGTTCTGACTCAAATAAATTTCAGGAGAACCTCTCGATAATGGAAGCATTAGGAATGGTCGAAACGAAAGGTCTCGTCGCCACAATCGAGGCGGCGGACGCGATGGTCAAGGCAGCCAACGTCCAGCTGGTCGGCTACGAGAAGATCGGAGCGGGATTCGTCACTGCGATCGTCCGTGGAGATGTCGCCGCGGTCAAGGCCGCGACCGATGCTGGCGCCGCAGCCGCACGCCGCGTCGGTGAGCTTGTCAGCGTTCATGTCATCCCGAGACCGCACTCGAGTGTGGATGAAAGACTCCCGGTCGTGATGAAGTAGCCGCGGACGCCGAGTCGGCGTCTGTCAGCGAGACAGTTTTATGATCATCGCAAGGATTCTCGGCACGGTTGTCTCGACTCAGAAGGACGAACGTCTCGAGGGAAAGAAGCTTCTCATAGTGAAGCCCGTCAACCTCGACGGCACGGACCAGAGTGGTTACCTCGTCGCGGTCGACACGGTTGGCGCCGGGTTCCATGAGAAGGTCATCGTCGTTAGCGGTTCTTCGGCGAGGATGGCCGATGGCAACAAGGATTGCCCAGTCGACGCAGCGATCATCGGGGTCATCGACACGATAGATTTCACTTGATTCCCATTATTCCAAGGACGGTGCGCTTGCGACCGTCCTTTTTCTTGAGCCCAAGGGCTCGCGCCATCTGATGCAGATTGCCAAGGTCATAGGAACGGTCGTCTCGACGGTGAAGAACGAATCCCTCATCGGGAGAAAGTTGCTCATCGTGCAAACTGTCGACGCCGATCTCAAGCCAAAGGGTGCGCCGATGGTCGCACTCGACGCTGTCGGTGCAGGTGTCGGCGAGCTTGTCTTTTGGTGCCGAGGCAAAGAGGCGAGCTTCCCATTCAAGAGGGAAGAGACCCCGACCGACTGCACCATCGTCGGTATTGTCGATTCGGAAAAACACATCCGCAGATTTTGACCATGCTATTGGCCCGTGTCATCGGAAATGTCGTCGCGACGCAGAAGAACCAACGCTATGAAGGTTCGCGCATCATGCTTTGCCGTCAGATATCCCCCGAGGGTGTCGACATGGAATACACCTGCCTCGCTTTGGATTCGGTGGATTCCGGTGAAGGCGACATTGTGGTCATAGCCCAGGAAGGTTGGTCGGCATCGACCGCTGCGACGGGCAAGGCGGGCGCTGCGATTGATTCGGCCATCGTCGGAGTTGTCGACAGGGTCGACCTTCTCGCCTGACGGAAATCTCTCAAATGGACAAACTGGATCTCGACAAACTTGCGGAGGCGGTAGCGCGTGCATTGAAACAGCGCGGCATCGGTCGCGGCTTAGATACCCTCGACGCGACACCCACTCTGCACCCGAGCCTTCAGCAGTTCGCGGAGCTCATCCTCGATAAGTCGGAGGGTGAAAAACCTTGTCCGTACGAACCTGGTCGCGCCTGCGATCACTGCTCGATGTGTAATTCGAGAGGATTTTGAGAAGAGTCCGAGAAACGATGATCGGTAGTTGAGTACTTACAAACTAACAGCGATTAATCTCGAGAGATCACAAACCATAAAAAAGAGCCGCTTGCGCGGCTCTTTTCTTTTCGATCATAAATCGAATTACTTTTTTCTGAGCGCATCGGGACTTCCGATGTCAGGCGCCTTATTCGCACCCTCTTCGGCTTTGAAGAAAGCCTCATCCTGAAATCCAAAGATCTTGGCGGTGATGACGGTCGGGAATTGGTTGCGCGAAGTGTTGTACTGGGTGACCGCTTTGTTGTAATCGCCGCGCGCCGTGCCAATCCGATTCTCCGTACCGGCCAGTTCATCCTGAACCTTCATGAATGCTTCACTCGACTTAAGCTGGGGATAGCTCTCGGTGAGACTTAGAAGTCTTCCAATCGTTCCGCCGAAGCTGTTGTTTGCCTCGATGATTGCCTGCTTCTGGGCCGCCGACTTGTCTCCACCTGCGCCCTCGGGATTGGCGGATTTTGCATCGAGCAGACGGGAGCGGGCACTGGCAATCTCACCGAAGACCTCCTGCTCCTGAACTGCGGCCATCTGCGCGGCCTTGACGAGATTCGGAACGAGATCGGCGCGGCGCTGCATCGAGCTTTCGACATCAGCCCAAGCACCTTTCACCTTCTGCTGCTCGGCGGTCAATGTGTTGTAGCCGCAGCCGCTGAGGCCGAGCGCAACGAGGACGATAGCTGAAAACAAAAATACTTTTTTCATGATTTACTCCTAGTTGATCTTTTATCCGATTGAGTCTACTGCTTTGATAACTTTCTCTATCTCTACTAAATAATCGGCGAACAAGCCGTTCGCCTTACCTTCATCGAAGCCTGGATTGATTCCATTCTCACGAATGGAAAATATTTTTTCAAATGGCTCGAAATCGACCCCGCATATCGCCCCGAGTTTCCGAACGGTGTCGGGACGGGCGATTGGCGGTTCCTCTCCCTTCAACAGAATCAGTGCCCTGAACGTCGAGACAAAACTCGGCAGGCTTGCTGCCATGAGTTCGCCGAGCTTCTGAGCTGAATTCGATGCGGCGATGTATTCGCGGCGCAGTTTAATAAGCTTGCTTCTGAGGTCAAACTCGATCTGATGCCTGAGATTGGCGTTGCCGACTGTGACATCCCCCAACAGATCCCTGCCCCAGAGAACCCTGCGTGCGCGGGTCATGTGATGGAACTCGATGGGGAAGACATCGGCTGATGTGGCCATCTCATTGGCAGTGAAATAGGTTGGTGCCTCGTAGCCAATCTTTGTCCACTCACGCATCGCGGCATGCGCTTTGCGAAGATCGTCTGGCGATATCGTCTCAAGTGCGATAACCAGTCGCACATCTTCTTTCTTTGGATTTTCGAATTTCGCTGCCGATCCGTAGATCATCACAGAAACAAGATTCTCGCCGTGAGTTGAGCGAAGATCGTCGAGAAATGAATTGAAGTCACTAGAGAATGTCATAAAGTTTCTTAGCCGGCAGGCAAACTACCAGCTTCCCCCGGATCCGCCTCCGCCAAAATCTCCTCCGGAAAATCCGCCAAAGCCTCCGCCGCCGCTCCAGCCGCCACCGCCACCTCCCGAGAAGCCGCCACCACCACCGAAGCCACCCGGAAAAAAGGCGATGCCACCGAGCCTTCGTCTGCGCGCGAATCCAGAGAGGCTGAAGAGCAGAAAGAGGCCAAAGCAGACGAGGGAGCCGACGGTATTTCCGCCACGCTTTTTCTTTTGTCGGGGCTCGACCGTGCCTGCCTTTCCCTCGATGGTGTCGATGTACGCCGCGACTGTATCCGTGACCGCCGCGTCATAATCACCGCGCTTCAAAGCGGGCACGAGATACTGCCGCTGAAGTTGACCGACGAGGCCGTCATTGAGTTCGTCCTCGAGATCTCGGCTCACCTGCGTGAAATATTTTCTATCGTCGACCGCGATGAGCAGTAAGGCTCCCGGGTTGTTGTCCTTTTCGGTGCCAATCTTCCATCCACGAGCCACTGCGAGTGAGTAGTCGAACGGGTCGACACCGTCCGTCGTGCGGACGACTGCAACCGCAATCACGACCTGCGGATCTGTGCGTTCCTTGAATTCACGGATGCGGGCATTGAGTGCACTGATTGTTTCTGGACTTAGGACTCCAGCGAAATCGTTGACGGGTTCGGTCGGTGCGGGTAGCGGGGATTCGTCACGAGAGAATCCTGCAGTCTGGCCGAACGCCACTCCTGCGGGCGCAACGAGGACCGCGACCAGAAAAAACATTGGGAGCAGAGTCGAAAGCCGATTCATCAGTTCTCTTATTGTGCCAAATGGAACTCGCGAACAGAAATGTTCTTGTCAGATGCCTGCTGCCGAATGGAGCAGGTAGTGGAGTCCGAAAAATAGGGCGACTCCGAGAAAAACGAAGAGGGAGACCAGAGGTTTTTTGCCCCCATGATGATTGACCTCGGGAATCAGGTCGCTGGCTGCGACATAAATGCTAACTCCGCAGGCAATCGGCAATGCGTAGGCGACCGTGAATCCGCTTTCCTTCCCGAGCAGGTAGAAACTCATGACTCCGACGAGTGTCGTGAGGCCGATGAGAGTCGTTGATCCGATGACATGTCTGAATCCGCGACCCGCCGCAATCATCATCGACCCGATTGTGAATCCTTCAGGAAGTTTGTGGAGAAAGACCGCGATGAAAACGAGTAGTCCGATGCGCACGTCGAGATGTGCAGCCGAGGCAATCGCGATTCCGTCGAAGAAGCAGTGAATCATCAATCCCGCCGTCGCCGTGTAGGCGGAGCGAGTTGAAATCAGATTTTCAGCATGCACTTCTTCGCCGAGATGGAAATGTGGTGCGATGGTGTGTTCGAAGAATTGCGTGATCATGTAACCGACGAGGACAAGAAGCATCGGCATCTCAAAAGAGAAGCCGCCGGCCTGAGCGCCGTCACTCCACAGATCGATCGAGCGGGGAAGCACCTCGATGAAAGAAACCGAGAGCATGAAGCCAGCACCGAGAGCGAGGATGAACCTCAACGCATTCCTGTAGCGCGAATGAAGTCTTGATGGAAACAGCACAAGGCCCCCGGCGACATTCGCCGCAACGGCCAGCAGTCCGAAGATCAAAAGTTGGGTAAATGTTGCTTCCATTGAGATTAGCGGGTCCCTGACGAGAGCCTGCGCCGACAATCCCGACTCAAATCCGAGCGTCGGACAAGGCTAACCCTTAAAAACCCAAACCGCAAGATTTTCGATATTTCCTAACGATTATCGAGATTTACATATTTTTTCATTAAGCAAGTGAATTAAACAGAATCGGTCTTAAAAATATTGTTGACAGGTGCTTAAGCACTCTGTAATATCCCAAAGGCTTGAATTTACAGTCTCAAACGATAATTGAAAATTAGACCGACCCCTAAAGTGCTTAAGATTTTAGGCAGTTTTTAAACATTTTCCCCTTAAGTTCCTCATTTCAGAGGTTCTAAAGGCGGCTCAAGAAGGGTCTGGTCGGGATCTTTGAAGCAAGTGAACAGAACTCCCGAAGAAATCCATCAGTCGGTGCTCCTCGAAGAAAGCATCGATCTCCTGCACCTCCAGGGATCGGCGCTCATCGTCGATGCGACTCTCGGACTCGGCGGCCACTCGGAGGCGATTCTCAAAAGGAATCCAGAGGTGAAGGTCATAGGGCTTGACCGCGACCCGGAGGCGATGCGCTTGGCATCGAATCGACTCGCACAATTCGGAGAGAGGTTCAAATCGGTTCATACAAATTTCAGTGACATTCGCGCTGCACTCTCGATGACGGGAATAGAAGAAGTCGACGGCGTGATTGCAGACCTCGGAGTTTCATCGATGCAGTTCGATACTCCTCAGCGCGGTTTCAGTTTTCGTTTCGATGCACCGCTCGACATGAGAATGGATGCTTCATCCGAGGAGGAGACGGCGGCAGAGCTTCTCGAGCGGCTCTCAGAAGAAGAGATAGCCAACGTCATCTACACATTCGGAGAAGAAAGAAAATCCAGACGGATTGCCCGCCGCATCGTGGGCGCAAGGGAAAACGAAGAGCCGGTCAGAACCACTGGGCAGCTTGCGAGACTGATTGAAAAAGCATTGGGGCCGGCTCGGCCCGACCGAATACACCCAGCAACAAGGACCTTTCAGGCGTTGCGGATTGCAGTCAATCGGGAGCTTGAATCGCTTGAAAGCTTTCTTGAAGGAAGCATCGATCTTTTGAAAAAGGACGGACGCCTCGTGGTCATCACGTTCCACTCGCTTGAAGACAGGATTGTGAAGCAGTTCTTCCAAAAGCAATCGGGAAAATGCTCGTGCCCACCGAGACTTCCGGTTTGCATGTGCGGTGCAAAGAAGGCGGTTGAAATCCTGACGAAGAAGCCGCTGGTCGCTGGCGAGATCGAGACAGAAGAGAATCCAAGGGCGCGAAGTGCAAAGTTGAGAGGCTGCAGAAAAATAAAATAAATAAAAGGACGGAGAAGAGAATGAAGAAGAGGATCAGAAACACAACCCGGACATATCATAATCGTCAAGGTGGAAATTCCCAGATGACCAAATTCCACAAAATCGTCCTTACTACTTGTTTCGCCCTTCTCTTCGTCGGTGGTTTTGTTGCTGCAAAGGTTCAGTTCGCATCCATGCAGTTGAATTACGAAAGTGAAACACTCCGTTCCCAGCTCACCCAACTCGACGCTGAAAAAAGAAAGCTCATAATCGCGAAAGAGACCGCTTCCGACCCAGCACATATTTCAAGGGCCGCCCGAGGGCTTGGTCTCGAGAACATGACGGCTCGAAACGTTGAAGGATTCAGTCCAGACAAGCAAGAGCTCGCCAAATCCACCAAGCCTTCGACTGGTTCACCAGTGGTCGCAAGCCTGACTGTACCCGACAAGAAGGTCGCGAAGACTTCATCTGTAGCTCCGACAACCCGCAAGGACACTCAGACCCGCTCGCGCAACTGACTGCGGCCCCTCTGAAGATTCTCAGGGCATCATTCATCCGTCGTCGTAACTTCTCGGCGAAAGTGTTTTGTTTTATTCTTAGCAGGTCTGACGATGGCGACGTCCCGAGGTAAAAAACCACAAAATGAAAAACAGGTTGCGACCTCGCGTTTCCTGTTGATTCTGGTCTTCTTGGGAATTTGGATCGTTGGCATCGGAGCTAGACTTTTTTATCTTCAAGTCCTCAAGCACGAAGAGCTCTCAAAAATCGCAGCTGCACAGAGAACCCGCCCCCAATCCACGCAGATGATGCGCGGCGCGATATTTGATCGAGACGGCAATCTTCTCGCTCAGAGCTATCCGACAAAATCACTCGCTGCAGACCCAACCATGATTGAGAACGTTGACGATGCAGCCAAAAGACTTGCATCTGCGCTCAATCTGAAAGTTCAAGATCTGAAAAAGACACTCAAAGCCTCAAAGGAAGGTAAAAAGCGTTTTATTTGGCTTGCACGAAGGGTCGAACAGGAAGAGGCCGACCGAATCACGCGCGCCGTCAAGGGCGATCACGCCGGACATGATAAGGGTGAACTTGGCATCGCAGGTCTTTTCTGGAGAGACGAGCAAAGCAGAAGTTATCCCAACGGACCACTCGCCGCGCACATCGTTGGATTCACCAACGCAGACGGTATTGGCCAAGCCGGCATTGAGCAGTCGCAGGAGGTAGCGCTCAAGGCCCCTGTCGTGAAGACCGTGATCGAAGTCGATCGGCTAGGACGACCCATTGAGGTCGTCACGCAAGATTCACCCGAACCACCGAAGAACATCTACCTCACAATCAGGCGATCCATTCAATACAAGACCGAGGTCGCGCTTGCGAATGGGGCTCGTGCGGCTTACGCAAAATCTGCGATGGCGATTGTGATGGATCCGCGCAGCGGCGAGATCCTCGCCATGGCGAACTACCCTTCGTTCGATCCGAACTCATACCGAGAGGCAAAGCCCGAAACCTGGATGAACAAATCGATTCAGAGCATCTACTCGCCTGGGTCGGTTTTCAAATTGATGACCTACAGCACGGCGCTCGAAGACAATCTGCTCAATATCGAACAGATGATTGACTGCAGTCGCGGAGTGATAGAGGTCGGAGGACATCCATTTAAAGATTCACATGCCATCGGACTCGTTTCGTACAAGGATGCGATGGCGCAGTCGTCGAACGTTGCCGCCATCACGACAGGACTCCGCATTGGGAAGGACCGAATGTTCGGATCGCTGAGAAATTTTGGTTTCGGCGAGCGTACTGGCATCGAACTGCCAGGTGAGTTACGCGGTCGTCTTCGCTCTCCTGAGAGATGGGCTGGGGATAGCATTGGATCGCTTTCAATAGGTTACGAAGTGGACGTCACGGGCCTGCAGATGCTGACCGCTTACGCCACCATCGCCAACGACGGCATGCGGCCACAGCCGCATGTCATTAAAGAAATCAGAGGTCAGGATGGTTCGACCATCGCCACGACCGAACCTAGCTTCCGGCAAATCGTGCGACCTGAGACGGCAGGTGAGGTCAAGAAGATGTTGAGACAGGTCGTGCTCGCAGGCACCGGCCGCAGGGCACAGCTCAACGGATACACGTCGGCAGGGAAGACCGGAACCGCGTGGAAATTCAATCCGGTGCTCAAGAAAGTCGATTCTGGAAAATACGTCTCCTCTTTTATTGGATTTGCTCCGTATGAAAATCCTTCGGTCGCGATTCTCGTGGTGATGGACGAACCCGGAGTCGGTGCGCGTGACGGCGGCACTGTTTCGGCGCCGGTATTCCGAGAGATCGCCGAGCAAATTCTGCCTGAGCTCGGCATTGCACCCGATGCGAACATCAAGCAGGGTCCGCCACCCGCGGTAGAGATTCCCGAAGCGGTCGAGGACGAACAGGGCAGGGGCCTTACTGATGAGCCTTCCGATGAAAGGCTTGCCCCACCACCCGTCCAAGAAGAGAAAAAGTCCGACAAGACCGAAAACAAAAAGAAAGAATCGGAAAAGAAAAAGCCTGAGGCCGCGCTTCCAAAGAAGGCGACCGAAAAGAAGAAGCCGGAAAAAGAGAAAGCCAAGCCGAAGAAATGAAGATCTCGACTCTCGTCAGCCATATTCATGGAGAGGCTCCGCATGCGGAGCCCGAACTGCTTAAGTCTGACGTGACTTCGATTGCGGTGGATTCGCGCGAGATAGGCACAGGCGGTGTGTTCTTCGCGCTCGCTCAGCCCGACTATAGCAACAATTGCTTCAACGGAGATTTTGCAGACTCACACCCGTTCGTTGCAGATGCTTTCGCGCGAGGTGCAACCGCGTGCGTGGTGAGACGTGACCGATTTGACGCGAACCGTGAGCTACTTGGGAAGTTCGAAGGACGACTTATTTTCGTCGACGACTGTATCGCTGCGATGCAGCGCTTGGCGCACTGCATCTATAAAGAATGGAACCGTCCCGTCATCGGCATCACTGGAAGCGCCGGGAAGACGACAGCGAAGGAGCTCACCGCACATGTACTCGAGGCTTCGGGCAGAAGGATTCTCAAGACATTTAAAAATTACAACAACGGAATCGGCCTTCCTTTGACTGTTTTTAGTCTTCTCTTTGATGAGAAATATGATGCGGCCGTCCTTGAGATGGGAATGTCGACGCCGAATCGCGAGATTGCCAGACTCTGCACCATCACCCCACCTGACATCGCAGTCGAGCTTGCTGTCCTGCCCGTACATATCGAACACCTGGGGACCATCGAGAATATCCAGAAAGCCAAACGGGAGCTCGTCGAAGGTCTCAAGCCTGGCGGAACTGCAGTTCTCAACGCAGATGATGCCCGGGTCGCCGCGATGGCTGAGGTCCATGAGGGTCCGGTTGTGAAATACGGAATCGAGGGCGCCTCCGATGTTTCAGCTGCGAACATCAGATTCAAGAGATTCGGCGAGACACTCTTCACTTTGAAAACACCGGAAGGATCTGCCGAGGTAGTTTTTTCGCTCAACGGCAGACATAACATCATGAATGCGCTCGCCGCTGCATCGGTCGGACATGTCATGGGAATGACCGCGCGGGATATCGCCACGGCACTCTCATCTGTCAGACCACCTGCACAGCGCGGAGAGGTTCTTCGCTTCAAGGAAGGCATCACCGTCATCAATGATACTTATAATTCGAATCCCGCCGCACTTGTTTCGATGGTCTCAACCTTGAAGGAGGGTTCTGACGGGGCCACGAGGACGATTGTTATCGCGGGAGAGATGAGAGAACTCGGTGAAGACGCTTCGAGGATGCATTTTGAAACGGGGGTCCGCATTGCCGAAATCGGAGTCGATGAACTCATCGGTATCGAGGGCCTTGCCAGAGAATTGATCTCAGGAGCGCAGTCAAAAGGTCTTTCGCAGGCCACATTCTTTGCTGATTCGGCCGCCGCGGCCGACGGTCTCAAGGGACATTTCAAAAGTGGTGACCTTGTACTCGTTAAAGGATCGCGCGGGGTTCGTACCGAGAAAGTGGTCGAAATGATTCTTGAAAGTTACACTTTGGAGTAGTTCGGATTGCGGATAAGACGATGCTCTACCATCTCCTTTACCAATTCTTGTACAAGTCCTATGGAGCGGCGAGTGACTCGCTTTTCTATAAAGGTCTCAATGTCTTCCAGTATCTGACCTTCAGAACGACTTGGGCGACGATCACCGCGCTGCTCATCTCGCTGCTCTTCGGCGGAAGGGTCATCGAGCGACTTGCTGCGATGAAGATCGGACAAGAGATTAGAGAGGAGCTTTCCGCTGAGCATCAACAGAAGAAGGGAACGCCGACGATGGGCGGTGTGCTGATTTTGGGCTCGGTGTTTCTCTCAACACTTGTCTGGGCGAGACTCGACAATCTCTACCTATGGCTCGCGCTCGGCGCAACGACATGCTTCGGCCTCATCGGATTCGCCGATGACTACATAAAGATCGTTAAGAAAAGGAGTCTCGGCCTCACAGGTAAACAAAAAATATTCGGACAGCTTCTGACGACGGCCATCGTATGGACCTTTCTGCTTTACACGCAGTACGAGTGGAATTTGAGCATCCCGTTCCTCAAGAGCACGGCAATCAACACCGATCTGACGAACGTCGGTCCTTATATTTATTTGATCTTCATGGCCTTCGTCCTTCTCGGTTCGTCGAACGCAGTCAATCTCACAGACGGACTCGATGGTCTTGCGACGAGCGTCACCTTCATTGCAATGTCGGCGCTCACCGCCCTGACCTATGTCACTAGCGACGGTCGCTGGGCGCAGTATCTGGATCTAACTCATAAGCCCGAAGCCGGCGAACTGACGGTGTTCTGTGGTGCGATGGTCGGTGCGAGTCTCGGATTTCTTTGGTACAACGCACCACCCGCGCAGGTCTTCATGGGTGATGTCGGATCGCTTGCGATCGGCGGCGCACTCGGAACGGTCGCAATCCTTACGAAACAAGAGTTCATCCTGCCGTTCATCATGGGTGTCTTCATCATCGAAGCACTTTCAGTGATGATTCAGGTCGGCTATTTCAAATTCACGAAGAAGTCTTCAGGCATCGGAAAGCGCATCTTTTTGCAGGCACCTTTGCACCATCACTTCCAGCTTGCGGGCTGGAAGGAACCGAAGATTGTCTTCAGATTCATCATCGCCGCGATTCTCTTTGCGTTGATGAGTCTCTCCACATTGAAACTGCGCTGAGCTCGCGCCGCAAGGCACAATTTTAAACGCCTCGTCATCGCTCCGTCTGACTTATGCATCTCGAAAAAGTAAAAACCCTTGTACTCGGAGCCGGCAAGACCGGCGTTTCGACTGCAGGGTTTCTTGCTCGAAAAGGGGCGATCGTCGCACTCCATGACCGCAAACCCATAGCCGAATGGGGCGAGGATGCGCGGGCGATGAAAGATAGGGGAGTCGCACTGATTGACGGTGACATACCGTCATGGCTACTCGATCAGATAGAGCTCGTAGTCATCTCGCCGGGTGTTCCATCGAAGAATATTCCAGCCAGATACGTCGACCGCAAAGACGGAGAGGTCATCGGTGAAGTGGAACTCGGTTTCCGATTTCTCAATGGCTCACTCGTCGCAGTGACGGGCTCGAACGGGAAGACCACGACCACGACCCTCATCGGGGAGATTCTCAAAGAGGGCGGCCTCGAAACATTCGTCGGCGGCAACATCGGCACCCCGATTGTCGATTTTGCTGAAAGCACCACCGAAGCAAGCTGGACGGTCGCTGAAGTATCAAGTTTTCAACTCGAGACCATAAAAACTTTCCACCCGAAAATCGCGGTCTGTCTCAACGTCACGCCAAACCACATGGACCGCTACGATTTCTTCTCGGACTATGCCGCCGCTAAACACCGCATCTTCATGAATCAGGTGCCGGGCGATCTTGCAGTACTAAGTGCTGACAATGAGACGACTCTGAGCTGGACCAGTGGTCTGCGGGCACATATCTCACTTTTTAGCGTCAGAAAGGAACTCGAAGAAGGCCTTTTCCTGCGCGGCAATGAAATCGTTTCGCGGTCGGGCGGGGGTGAAAAGGTTCTCATGTTGAAAGAAGAGATCTTCCTGCGCGGACTTCACAATGTGGAGAATGTCCTCGCTGCATTTGCCGTGGGACTCGCATGCGGTGTTTCGCCTGAGTCCATTCGGAGAACCGTGATGGCGTTCCGTGGCGTCGAACATCGGACTGAATTTGTCCGCGAGCTCCGCGGTGTGCGCTTCTACAACGATTCCAAGGCGACCTCAGTTGATGCGACGCTCAAGGCACTCGAGGCATTGGCCGACGGCGATGGCCGAACCGTCGTCATCATGGGTGGTCGCGGAAAGAACGCACCCTATGCTCCGCTCGAGGACATCATTAAGAAATCCGTTAGGGCGGTCGTTGTGATTGGTGAAGATGCGGACCGCATCTCGGATGAGCTGAGCCATGTTGCGAGGATTCTGAGAGCCGGCGACATGGAGGAAGCGGTCGCAGTAGCCTTTGCCACCGCCGAGAGCGGCGACAATGTTCTGCTCGCCCCTGCCTGCGCAAGTTATGACATGTTCCGCACCTATGAACACAGGGGGCAGGTGTTCAAAGAAACGGTCGCGAATTTAAAGTGAGTTGGTAAGATGACGGAAAAATTACGGATAGACTGGTTTTTATTTATCATCATCGTCGCGCTCGCACTCTTCGGTGCAGTCATGGTGTATTCCGCCTCGGCGATGATTTCGTTGAGGGAGACGGGTAATTCGACTGAGCTTCAATATGCGGGCAAGCAACTTTTATTCACGGTCATCGGGCTTGTCGTGATGTATGTGGTCAGTCAGATTGACTATCACATCTACGAAAACAAAATGATTGTCTTCGCCGCTTTGATTGTGACCGTGGTGTTGCTCGCCGCGGTGTTTGGCTTCGGACCCATCAATGGCGCAAGGCGCTGGATACGCCTGGCGGGCATGACGTTTCAGTCTTCAGAAGTCGCCAAATTTACACTTCCGCTCTTCCTCGCATGGTTCCTTACGTTGAGACAGAAGGCCGT
>CAXRBW010000039.1:0-2362 GCA_964228775.1 Pyrinomonadaceae bacterium
ATCATCCGCGGAGCGTTCGTTCCGGGGTTCTGACCCATCACGATGATGAGGCCTGCTGATTCGAGGTCTTCGAGTCGGACGGTGGCCTTGCCGAGTCCAATGGTGTCGGTTAGCGCAGCGCTCGTGGACTCATGGCACATATTTGAGCAGTCGGGAAAGTTGTTGGTTCCGAACTGCCTAACGAAAAGCTGGTAAAGGAATGCGGCCTCGTTTGAAGTTCTACCTGATGTGTAGAAGGCCGCGTCGTCAGGCGAGGGCAGTGCATTAAGTTCACGCGAGATGATCCTGAAGGCCTCCTCCCACGTAAGCGGTTCAAAATGTTCCGCTCCCTCGCGCAGCACCATCGGTCTTGTGAGGCGCCCCTGTTCGTTAAGCCAGTGCTCGCTATAGGTGAGGAGCTCTCCGACAGTCCTGTCCGCAAAAAACTTGTCATCGATGAGCTTGGTCGTCGCTTCATCCGCGAGAGCCTTGACCCCGTTTTCACAAAATTCAGCACGTGTCCGCTTGAGAGGGTCGGGCCATGCACACGACTGACAATCGATGCCGCCTTGCTGATTGAGGGCAGACAGCGCTTTCATCCCGCGCTTGAATCCCATCTTTCGAGCCGCAATCCTGACGGAATTCTTAACAGAGGCAACGCCGGCCGCCGTGTCACGTGGCTCCTTGACCCTCAGTCTTCCTATCAGATTTCGCTTTGTGTTCATTTATCAGCAGCTCCGTGCGGGATTCGGATAGGCATCGGAATTATCAGGATCATCTGACCGCTCAAGACAGACAAAATCCTTCTCGACAAGAATTGAAAGGGTTCCAGTCCCGCCGATTGCTATTTCAGATCCGATGCCAACCATCTCGGAGGATGTCCAATCTGCCAAAATAGTTTTAGGAATCAGAACTCGCAGGACATCTCCCGACAAAGAAGCTGTAATGGACTTTTCGGTGTTCGATTCGCAGAGCTCATAGCGAAATGTTCCTCCGCCTGGAAATTCGATTGTTTCAGATACCAATCCTGAGGCGGCGAGCTTTTTGACCTCGGCCCTGAGGAGTCTGAAGCGGACTGAATTATTTCGCATCCTCAGCTTCATCTTTTAACACTCGTATTAATCCGCTCAGGATGGGTATAGATGTTGAATCGTTGGTCCCTGACAAAACCGAGAAGTGTCACCCCGAATTCAGCGGCGGCTTCGATTGCGAGACTTGACGGGGCGCCCACCGCCGTCACGACTGGAATTCCCGCCACGACCGCCTTTTGGATCAGTTCGAAGCTGGCCCGACCGCTCAGAGCGAGAATCGATCTGGAAAGAGGTGTTTTTCCAGCCAGAAAAAATCCCCCAATCAATTTATCGACCGCATTATGTCGTCCAACATCTTCTCTAATCGTGAGTAGCGTTCCGTCGGCATCGAAAAGTCCCGCTGCATGAAGCCCACCAGTGAATTCAAAAACGTTCTGACGCATGCGTAGTGTATCAGGGAGTGAATGAACGGTATCGGAATCTACCTTGAATTCATCAGGCGAGATTTTGCAGGCTCCGACCGACAGGGCATCGATGGAAGTCTTTCCACAAACGCCGCAACTCGATGTCGTGTAGAAATTTCTTTCGAGGCGCGAAATGTCCGGAAGGAAATCGCCGGCGAGTTCCACCTTGACTATATTCTTTTCATCTCCCTCTTTGCCGCAGAATCGTATCCCAGCAATCTGACTGGGATGTTGGATGATGTTTTCAGTAAAAAGAAACCCGGCAGCTAACTCAAAGTCGTCGCCCGGCGTCCGCATCGTAATGGAGATTGATTTCGGGGTGGCTCCATCGGTGTTCGACCAGAGCCGTATTTCAAGAGGTTCCTCTCTCGCGACAAGATCGCTCGCCTCAGTGACCGCGTCATCGACTTTGATGACGGACACACTCTTGAGATCGACCTGTGCGCCCAAAGGATTCGGCATGCGCGGATTATATCAGAAAGGTTAGCGGTCACCGCCTGATTAGGCCTCGACGATTTCCCACGCGCCTTTTGTGTTGAGAAGCTTTGCCATGAGTGAGGCATGGATTGCGTGCCCGCTTTTCTCCGCGGTGACTTTGCCGAGAAGTGGCATGCCGAGAAGCGCGAGATCGCCAATCAAATCTAGGATTTTATGTCTCACGAATTCATCGTTGAATCTGAGCGGTGTTTCATTCAACATGCCGTCCTCGGTCAAAACTATTGCATTTTCAAGCGATCCACCGAGCGCAAGATTCGCCTTGCGAAGCGTTTCTATTTCGTGGGTGAATCCGAATGTCCTTGCCGAAGCTATCTCTTTTGCGAAGGAGCGGTCGTCGAGGACGAACTGCAGACTTTGACGTTTTATGAACGGATGGGGGAATTCGATTGT
>CAXRBW010000040.1:0-10095 GCA_964228775.1 Pyrinomonadaceae bacterium
AGATGCCGTCCCATTGGAGCGGCGTGTTCGGTTTCGGCACAAATCCGTTCAGCGCCGGGATGATCTTGCCCGCGCGACCAAAATGTTTACCCGCCTCGAGCATTCTGTCCTTGATTCGCTCGACCAGTTCGAACATCGCGTCGAGGTCTTCTTCAGTCTCGGTCGGAAGTCCGACCATCATGTAGAGCTTGATGGTCAGCATGCCGCGGTCGAATACCGCACCGCAGATGTCGACTATCTCGTCATTGGTCAAATTCTTGTTGATGACTCTTCTCAACCGGTCAGATCCGGTCTCGGGTGCGACTGCAATCTGCTGATCGTTCGATTCGACCAATGCGTCGAGCAGTTCGTCAGAGATTTGATCGAGTCTGAGTGATGAGACCGAGATGCGGTAATCCATCGCGCGAAGCTCTCTCAGAATCGTCGAGATTTCAGGATGGTCGCAGACCGCCGTCGACACCAGTCCGATCTTGTCGGTCTTCGCTCTCCATTCGCGGGCCTTCGCGAGGATATCCTTTGCAGGAACCACGCGCGGTGGATAGTAGTTATAGCCCGCCCAGCAGAATCTGCATCCCTGTGAGCAGCCGCGGGAAATTTCGACCAGTAGCCGATCGCCCATCTCCGCACCCGGACTCCAGACCGAGGTCGAAGGGCAGAAGACGTCTTGGGTCGTGAGGAATTCGGCGAGTTCGTTTTCGCCCCGCGCCATCGCACGGCGCAAGGTGCCTTCCTTCGGATTGACTGCCGTCAATGCACGGCTGACTCGGCGCGGCACGTCTTCGAACTTCGGGACATAGTCCGCCGTCGTTCCATCGGCATTCTGTTCGACATCATAGAGAGACGGTATGTAGAAGCCGCGCCCAATGGCTGCGAGTGAGCGGAGCAAATCGTCACGGTCCTCGGCCTCAAAGATTTTGTCGACGAGCTGATAGACCAAAATCTCGCCCTCGCCCACCGCGATGATGTCAGTGAAGTCAGCGATTGGTTCGGGATTGAGGAATGAAGCCGCACCTCCCATCACGACAAGCGGATGGAAATGATTTCGCTCGCGCGCCCACACAGGGATCTGCGAGAGCTGCAGCATCTTTGCCATGTTGAGGTAATCGGTTTCGAACGAGATTGAGAATGCGACGAGGTCGAAATCGCGCACCGGTGTCTGCGTCTCGAGCGACATCAACGGCGTCCGCGTCCGCTCGTATTCGCGGATCAGGTCTTCTTCAGGCAGGAAGACGCGCTCGCAGGATACTTCGGGAATTCTGTTGAAGAGCTCGTACATCGTGTGGAGTCCGAGGTTCGCCATCCCGATTGAATGGGTGTTGGGGTAACAGAGGGCGACTCGCAGACGGGCGCCGGGTTTTGTCACCCAGCCTTCCTCGCCGTCGAGTATTTTCTTGTAGCTTTCTGTTATCCGTTTGCTCATGCGGAAAGACTGAGTCTATCAAAGCCCGCTGCAATCCGTAGAATTTCGGCAGAAAAAAAGACCCGCGGGGTACGCGGGTCTTGTCTGCCTATTGTTTTTCGTCGAGGAAGTCCTTGAGTCTCTTGGACCGGGAAGGATGCCTCAGTTTTCTGAGCGCCTTCGCCTCGATCTGTCTGATTCGCTCGCGGGTCACATTGAAATGCTGACCAACTTCCTCAAGCGTGTGCTCGGAACCAGAGCTGCCGAGTCCGAAGCGCATCTTGATGACTTTCTCCTCGCGCGGCGTCAGCGTTGCCAGGACCTCTTCCGTGATGTCGCGAAGATTTGCGAACGTCACAGAGTCGGCGGGGTTCATCAGCGACTTGTCCTCGAGGAAATCTCCAAGATGTGAATCTTCCTCTTCACCTATCGGAGTCTCAAGAGAGATGGGTTCCTGCGCAATTTTGAGGACCTTGCGTACCTTCGATACGGGAATCTCCATCTTCTTCGCGATCTCTTCGCTTGTGGCTTCGCGACCGAGCTCTTGAACGAGCGAACGCTGAGTCCTGATGAGCTTGTTGATGGTCTCAATCATATGGACCGGGATACGGATGGTCCGCGCCTGGTCGGCGATTGCACGGGTGATCGCCTGACGGATCCACCAGGTCGCATAGGTCGAGAACTTGTATCCTCGGCGCCATTCGAACTTGTCGACCGCCTTCATCAGACCGATGTTGCCTTCCTGGATCAGGTCGAGGAACTGCAAGCCGCGGTTCGTGTACTTCTTTGCGATTGAGACGACGAGTCTCAAGTTCGCTTCGACTAGTTCACGCTTGGCCTGTCCGGTCTGTGCTTCACCGATGACGATCGTCTTGTTGGACCTTTTGATTTCGACCGCGGGAAGGCGGAAGCGTTCCTCGTAGGCCTTGATCAGCTGTTTCGCATCAGCAATCTTCTTCTTGTGGATCTTCGCGTCCTCAGGCTTGGTGCCCTTGCGGTCGAGCTTGGCCTGAGACTTCTTGATGATGTCCTCATTGGCTTCGATATCTTTCGCAACCGTTCTGATCGCGAGAATCAATTTCTGACGCGAACCCTCGGTCAGGTTGAGACCCTTGATCTCTTCGGCAATCGCGAGCCGCGCTTTCGAAAGATTAATCTTTGCCTTGAGCAACTTCCTCGGGGTCGGATTCTTCGGACCCTGAAGAGGCGGCGGAAGTGGCGGAGGTGGAGGCGGCAGCGGTTTCTGCGGCTCGGCCTTCTTCCCCTTTTTACCCACCTTCTCGATCGGCGGTACGATTTTGCCCTTGGGAAGCTTCGCGCCTTTGGGGTCTTGGCCCTTCTTTGGTGCGACAACTTTTCCTTTCTTGACAGCCTTCGTCTTGACTGCGGGTTTCTGATTTTTCTTCGGCTGAACCTTCGGCTTTGCAACTGGTTTTACTTTTCCTTTGCCTGCAGCCTTCGATTTCGCGACAGTCTTCGGCTTGGCCTTCGCCGCACTCTTCGACTTCGCCTTGACGACTGGCTTGGCTTTCGTCTTTTTCGCAGGTGCGGCTTTTGATTTCGAAGTCTTCGGCTTAGCAGCAGGTTTCTTTTTCGCAACCGGCTTAACCTTGGCCTTCGTCTTGGCTTTCGCCGCGGGTTTTTTCGCGGCTGGTTTTTTCTTCGCCGCGGGCTTTGCCTTTTTCTTCACTGCAAAACGTGACTTGCCTTTGGATTTGTTTTCTTTGACGCTCGCCTTCTTCTCTTTGGCTTTGGTCTTGTGTGCCTCTTGCTCTTTGAGGAGCTTGTCGTAGGCCTTGATCGCGCCCTTGTACTCCTCGCGCACATTTCCGATTCCCTCGAGAGTCCAGCTCTTGTATTCCTCGGCCTTGTCCTCGCCCTCGGCGAATTCCGTTTGCTCAGAGAAAACCACGGTCTCACGAATAGGGAGTTTGCCCTGTTCGAGTTCCTTACCCATCTCGATCAAGCGTTCGACCGCAATCGGTGAGCGTGAGATCGTCTTATGGGTCTTGAGCTGACCACGCTCGATGCGCTGTGCGATTCTTACCTCGCCCTCACGATTGAGCAGGGGAGTGCCGCCCATCTCTCTCAGATAGAGACGTACGGGGTCGTTCGATTTGTCGAGAGTACCCGCAGAGAGATCGAGGTCTGATTCCTCGTCTTCGTCATCATCGCTTTCGGCGGCGCTACTTTCGCCACCGCGCAGAAGATCGGTCTCGCCGTCCGAGACGATGATGCTTGATTCCTCGAGACGTTCGAGGAGGTTGTCGATCCCGCGGACGGGCTTCATCTCCTCCGTCTCGCCGTTCAGGTCCTCATAGATCGTGAACTTCTTCTTTTTGCCTACGATCCGATCGACCAGATCTTCTTTTTCATCAAATTCACTCATATTCCACCTTTATCGATTTCTGAAAATCAATAAAAATCGCTGTTTCGGGCCATTGCAATCCGAAAGCCAAAATCACGCTTCGGAAGCGCTGGACTCCAGTTCCCGCCTGAGACGCGCCAGTTCGATCTGTTGTTGCACCAATCTTCCCACCTCACCCTGGTCACCCTTCTGCTCGGCTGCGATCAGCTGCTGGCTGATTTCGAGGATTCTCCTGCCGATTGCGAGTGACCTGAGGGCTACCAGGCAGTTTTCAGCCTCACGGAGAACTTCGTCGACCGGTTCGTCTACCCCACGCGGGGCTTCGCTCATCATGAGCTGAGGTACCGTGTCTGACGCGATCTCATCGTCGGCGACTGCTGCGATCACCTTTTCAGGGGTGAATGCATTGCCGAGGTTGACGAGTGCCCTGAAGACCGAGGCGGTCGCAAGCGCCTCATAGTCCGTCTCTTCTATTTGCTGCAAAATTATTTCTCGCAATTCGTCGTCATGGAAAACAAGCTCAAGGAGCCGACGCTCCGAAACGGTGATACTTGCCTTCGATGCGCGCACCACTTTGGCGGCGACGTTCTGAAGCGGGGAGCCCGATGTTTTGACGGACTTCCAAAGTTCCTTCCGCAGGTCGGGACCCACGTTGAAGAAATCCATCGATTGATCGAAAGACTCGCGCCTTTGAACTGAGTTGCGTATCGAGGCGATCAAGGGAATGACTTCTTCGACTGCTTCAGCCTTTTGCTTGGGCACCGAGAGGTCTTTTTCCTTTACCGCGTTTTCCAGTACGAATCGGAGATAGGTGATTGCGTTTGATTTGTGTTGATCTTTGTATGCAGAGAATCCGCTCGCCCTGATGAAGTCGTCGGGGTCCTTGCCCTCAGGGAGCACTAGGACTTTGACTTCAAAGTCTTGGGCTAGGAGCGTCTCGATAGCACGCCTTGCCGCCTTCACACCTGCCTTATCGCCGTCATAGTTTATCACAACCTTGCGGGCGAACCGTCCGAGCAGCTTCGCCTGGCTCTCGGTGAAAGCCGTTCCAAGGCTCGCGACAACGTTGTGAACCCCATTTTGATGCAGAGAAATGAGGTCGAGATAGCCTTCGACAAGGATTCCGTATTTCTTGGTGCGGATCTCGTCCTTGGTCTGGAAGAGACCGTAGAGGTGGTCGCCCTTGATGTAGGCAGGGGTCTCTGGGGAATTCAGGTATTTCGGTTCACCCGACCCGAGGGTCCTCGCACCAAAGGCGACAGGAGCACCCGAGCTGTCGAGGACGGGGAAGATGATGCGGCCGCGGAAGCGGTCGAACATCCGAGTCTTCTCCTCGTTGAGGCTGACAAGTCCGCTCAGTTCCAAAATCTTTTCGTCGGTCTCGGCGCCCCGCAGCTCATCAAGCAATTCATCCCATGAGTCCGAGGCGTAGCCGATGCGGAAGGTCTTTATCGTCTCCTGAGAGATGCCTCTCGATTCGAGATATTCGCGCGCCTCTTTGGCGCCCTTCGATTTGCCTGCAAGATTCTTTTCCCAGAATTCCATCGCGATGCGGTTGAGGGCGACGACCTTGTCAGCCATCGCCTTCTTCTCATCCCGCTTCTTCTTTGATTTCTTGTACTGCTCGTCATCGACTGGTTCAGGCAGCGGTATGCCCGAGATTTCAGCGACACGCTTGACTGCCTCGGGAAAGGTCAGCCCCTCCATCTCCATCAGAAAACTGAAAGCGTTTCCAGATTTGTTGCAGCCGAAGCATTTGTAAAAGCCCTTCGTCGGATTGACGGAGAAGGAAGGGGTCTTTTCTTGGTGGAACGGACAGCATGCCATCAGGCTCGAACCCTTTTTCTTGAGCGGGGCGTAGGGTTCGATTATCCGGGCGAGGTCCGCCCTGTTCTTGAGGTCGTCGATGAAGGATTGGTCGTAGAGCACGAAAAACTTCACACCCTCCTGATTCGGAGGGGAAGGCCCGCAGGCCAGGTCGAAAATATAACTTTAATCCTTAATGATAGCGGGTTTTCGGCAGAACACCACTTAAAACTTGAGCTTGACCAGGGTCGCCCCGTTTCCGCCTTGATCCTGTGAGGCGAATCCGAAGGATTCCACGTGGGGATGGTTCTTGAGGAAGTGGTGGACGAAGTTTTTGAGGGCGCCCGTGCCGAAGCCATGGATGACCCGGATTGTTCCAAGCGACTGCATGAACGCCTCGTCGAGAAACTTGTCGATCTCGTCCTCGGCCTCTGTGACGGTCTTGCCGATGAGGTTCAGTTCGGCGACGGCTGCACCGACGCCAGGTTCGATCGTGGTCTCTGGTTTCCTTTTGGGTTTCGGCGATGGCGTGCTCGCGGTGGCGACTCGCTTTAGATTCGAAATCTTTTCTCGTAGTCTGATCTGCCCCACAAGGACCTCGGCCGTCTCGCGGTCGATCGCGACCACCTTGCCGAGCTGTCCGAGCGGCGTCAGCACAGCACTTCCGATTTCGATGACGCCTTCTTCGGTCTCGATCGGGGCGGGATGACTCTTCGCCGTTGATGTCCCGGTTCGTTCAAGTAGTGCGCGGTTCAATTCTGATTTCCGCGCAGCACGTTCCTTCTCGAGCCTCGCCTTGAGGGCCTTGTCCTCGATCGAGCCGATGAACGCCTTGGCCTGCCTGTCGAACTCCTCGAGCGCCTTGACCATTTCGCGTTCGAAATCCCTACGGCGAGTTTCCTCGCGTTTTTCTGCTTCACGTTCGAGTTCGGTGAATTTCGCCGCCGTGGCGAGTCGCTCTTCCTCGAGAGCGATGCGCAGGTCGCCCGCCACGCGGACCTCTTCTTGCAGTTTTGCGAGATATTCACCTGCCGCACGCGCCGACTCGTCGAGTCTCGAGCGTGCATCACCGATGACCTCGGTGTCGATCCCGAAACGTCCAGCGATGTCGATACCGCTCGATGCACCAGCGATGCCGGTGAGCAATTTATATGTCGGTTCGAGTGTCCGCTCGTTGAACTCGACCGAAGCGTTGAGGACGCCCTCGTCCGATGCGGCGTACTGCTTGAGTCCGCGATAGTGAGTCGAAGCGATGACATGTGCGCCGAGCTTTCTGAACTTGTCGACGATTGCAACGCCGAGCGCAGAACCTTCATCGGGGTCCGTGCCGGTCCCGACCTCGTCGAGAAGGACGAGCGATGGCGCGGTGCAGTCACCCATCATGCCTGCGATGTTTGAAATGTGTGACGAGAATGTCGAAAGATCGGCGCTGATCGACTGCCGGTCGCCGATGTCGGCGAGGACCGAACGATAAGCGGGGACGATCGCCCGCTTTGCAGTCACGGGCACCGCTGAAAGGGCCATCAAACTAAGCAGCCCCGCCGTCTTCATGACGACAGTTTTGCCACCTGCGTTGGCGCCCGATATCACCATCACGGGCCGCTCTAACGAGAGTGCGAAACTCGACGGCACGACTGATTTACCCGACTCTGCGAGTCGCGCCTCGAGCAGCGGATGGCGCCCGTCTTCGAATTCAAGTTCACCGCCGTCCGAGATGACAGGGACCGAGCCTCTGAAGGCGAAGCCGAACGCGGTGCGAGCGGCGATCGAGTCGAGCTTTGCGATGGCCTCTGACGCCTCGGTGATTTCCGGCAGATGTTCGCGAAGCATGTCCGCGAGTTCGTGCAGGATGCGCGCGATTTCACGTTCCTCTCTGCCTTTGAGATTCTGCAGTTCGTTGTTCGCCTCGATTACTGCGAGCGGCTCGATGAAAACCGTTGCGCCCGACGATGAGAAACCATGCGCGACTCCGCCGACCGCACCGCGAAAATCTGATTTGACTGGAATCACATAGCGATCGTTTCGCATCGTGACAATCGGATCTTGTATGGCATCCCCGGCCGAGCGCATCGCCGATTCCAATGTTCGCTTGAGGCGTTCGCGCTGACGGTTTATTTCCGCTCTGATTGAGCGCAGTTCAGCCGAGGCAGAATCATCTATCTCTCCACCAGGTAGAATCCGTGCGCGAATTGCGCGGACGACTTCGGTGAGACCTTGCGCAATGCGCTGCGAGAGTTCGAATAGTCGGGGAGCCGAGTCTTTCTCGGTCGACAGGGTTCTTCTGACGGCGATTGCTTGGTCGAGCATCGCCGCGATGTCGAGCGCGCTCAGCGGATCGATGGAAGATCCGCGCACAGCGATTTCGGAAAGCGTTTGGGCTGGATCGCTGATTTCTGAGAACGACCAGGTGACCTCGCGCGATTCGCGGAGCATGAAAGCCTCTGAGATCAATTCGAGTTCCGCCCGCAGGCTGGGTGTCGAGGTGATTGGACGCAGGCCGAGCACCCGATCGCGACCCATCGGGGTCGCTGCCCATCGGGCGACAAGTTCGAGCAGTGCCCTGAACTCCAGAATGTCGGTGGAATATGCCATCAATCGATGAACTGTGCGCGCTGTTCCGCGGTCGGCATCATGCATTCAGCGCGGCGCCTGCCGAGCCTGTGTCGCAAGATTGCGATGACGCGATAGGGAACGTCTCTCAGAAAGGCAGGAATTGCGAGGAACAGCTTCGCCAGATTCCAGGGAGGTGCGAGATTCGCCGCGATCTTGAGAGTCGCGGTCGATTTCAAATGCGCGACTCCATTTTCAATGAAGACGACAGAGCCCGGCGATTCGCCGAGTCCATTCTCGGCAAGCAGCCGTCTGCCGGCCCCGCTCTGTGCAGGTGCGAATTTCAGGACTCGTTTTTTGTCATGCTTTAGCATGAACTTCACCGAGTTTTCACAGAAGCCGCAGAGCCCGTCGAATATCACCACTTTCTCCATAATCTTTATGTTAACGGCTCGGTGAAACCGAGTAAATGAGAGGGGTGTCTCTGTGTTTTGCAAGAGAATCAGCCTTCGGGTAATGTACACGGTACATTTTCGCAACCAATTTGTTCATCCGACTTTTCTTGAAACATATGAGAATTAGGTCAGTTTGCTCTGCATTTCTGGCGGTCGTTGCTTTGTCGGCGACAGCCTCGTTCGCGCAGACCCGCAATGACGTCTACGCAATCACCAACGCCAAGATCGTCACCGTCTCAGGTGCGACTATAGATAAGGGAACAATCGTCGTGAGGAACGGACTCATCGAGTCCGTCGGGGCGTCCGTCACGGTGCCTGCTGATGCGAGGGTCATCGATGCATCGGGCCACACGGTTTATCCAGGGTTCATCGATGCATCTGGAAGTCTCGGCATTCCGCAGTCACCGGCCGCGGCACAGCAGGCGCGCGGCGGTGGAGGTGGCGGTGGATTTCCCGGAGCGCAGCAGCCTGCCGCACCCGCAACGAATTCCAACTATCCGGCCGGACTGCAGCCCGAGCTGATGGCATCGGAACAACTTCGCGGCGGAGATGCACAATTCGATTCTGCCCGCGCGGCAGGATTTACCTCGGCTCTCTCTGTCGGGCGCGACGGTGTTTTCAACGGACAATCGGTATTCATCGGTCTTTCGGGTGATGCGGTTTCCTCGATGATCATCAAATCTCCGGTCGGCATGCATTTCCGTTTCCGCACGATTCCCGGAACCTATCCGGGATCGCTACTTGGTACGTTCTCTGCCTTCAGGCAGATGATGTACGACGCCAAGCGACTTTGGTCACAGGAGAAGGCCTATGCAGCAAATCCGAAGGGCATGCGTCGGCCCGAGGCCGACCGCTCACTGCAGGCCCTCTACCCGGTGCTCGAAGGAAAGATGCCGCTCATGATTGGTGCGGTTAGTGAAAACGAAATCATCCGCGCACTCGACCTGCTCAAAGAATTCGGCGTCAAGGGCGTGATAGTCGGAGGGCATGAGGCAGACAAGGTCGCTGCGCGACTCAAACAGCAGAATGTCCCGGTGATTTTTTCGTTGAATCTTCCGAAGCGCACCGCGGCTGTATCGGCTGATGCCGACCCCGAAACACTCGAGACGCTACGTCTGCGTGCCGCAGTGCCGAAGGTTCCCGCAGAACTTGCAAAGGCTGGCGTGACTTTCACATTCACATCGGGCGGTCTAACCAACCTCAATGATTTCTGGACCAACACGGGAAAGGTTATCGAGGCGGGACTATCTAAGGACGCAGCCGTGAGGGCGATGACACTTGGTGCCGCTGAACTCTTCGGAGTTTCCGATCGGCTCGGCTCGGTCGAGGCAGGGAAGATTGCGAACCTGACAGTGGTCAGAGGCGACATCACCGACAAGGAAAGATTCATCAGCCACGTGCTGGTCGATGGAAAGCTCTATGAACAGAAGGAGCGTCCGCGCGAACGGCCCTCGGGTGGCGCAGGCGGTGCAGGTGGTGGTCGATCAGCGGAAGCAACCTCGATTTCAGGTGTCTAC
>CAXRBW010000041.1:0-3584 GCA_964228775.1 Pyrinomonadaceae bacterium
GCATTCCACACACCGGTGTCCTTGATGAGGTTGGCGGCGATCTTCTTTACCTCTTCCTCATTCATCTGCGGGCGCTCGCTGTCCGTCACGATCTCAACAGTCACGCCATCATTCTCTTTCAATGCGAAGAATCCCGATGCTGTTGCACCTTGATATCCAATCAGGCCGATATATCCGAGCACGAGGAGCATCATGCAGATAAGCACACCTGGAAGCAGGATGTTGAAGATTATCTCTTTCGCCCGCGCAGATGCGCCCGATCGGCCTTTTTTACCGGCGCTTCTGAACTTGCTTTCCCTTAATTTTCTCTTTCTTTTTGAAGCCATCGTCGACTTAAAGTAATGCGGATTTATTTCTTCTCTGCAAGTCGGGCGAGAAATTCGTCCGACAAACGCGTCACCGTTCCAGCTCCGAGGGTTATGACAAGATCGCCCTTTTCGAGGCTCGGGAGGACCTTTTCGACTGCATTGTCTATGCTCCCGAGATAAGAAGCGTTGCGGTGGCCGTACTTTCTGATGTTGTCGGTCAGAGTCTCAGCCGTCACGCCCTCTATCGGCGTCTCGCTCGCCGCATAGATATCGAGGACATAGAGGACGTCCGCGTTATTGAAACAGAGGGCGAACTCCTCCATCAATTCCTTGGTTCTCGAATAACGGTGCGGCTGGAACACGACAACAGTCCGCCGTCCACCAGAACCATTTTTGGCTGCCGCAAGTGTCGCAAGTATCTCCGTCGGATGATGACCGTAATCGTCGACCACTGCGATTCCTGCAACCTCGCCCTTGAATTGGAATCTGCGGTTGGCGTTGCTGAATCCACTGAAAGCTTCGGCAATTTTTCCAAAGGGCACATCGAGTTCAAGCGCGACGGCGGTCGCCGCAAGTGCGTTGTAAACGTTGTGCTTTCCCGGAACCGGCATGCTGATGTCGCCGAGTACTTCTCCGCGATGCAGCACCGTGAAGTCAGAACCAAACTTCGCGTTGTATCTGATGTTGGTGGCCGACACATCGGCTTGGGCCGTCATGCCGTAGGTGACTCTGCGGCGCTTGATCTTAGGAATTATCTGCTGGACGTTTGGATCATCAAGGCAGAGCACCGAAGCGCCATAGAATGGAACCTTGTTGACGAAATCGGTGAAGCATTGGACGACATCGTCCATGCCTTTATAGGACTCCATGTGCTCCCTGTCGATATTTGTAACCACCGCGATTGTCGGGTTGAGCATGAGGAACGAACGGTCGCTCTCATCGGCTTCTGTCACGAACCAGTCGCTGCCCCCGAGCTTGGCGTTGGAGCCGAGCGCCTCGACCACGCCTCCGACGACGGTTGTCGGATCAACACCCGCATGACCAAGGACGGTCGCAACCATCGAAGTCGTCGTCGTCTTTCCGTGCGTACCGGCGACGGCGACGGAATACGGCTTGAGCGTCATCAATTCGGCGAGCATCTCGGCACGGGGGATGATAGGTATGCCGCGCTCCCTCGCCTCGACTATCTCGGGGTTGTCATCTTTGACTGCTGATGAATAGACGACGACTTGCGCCGGCCCGATGTTCTCGCGGTTGTGGCCCTCGAAAACTTTCGCTCCGAGCCTCTCCAATCTGTCAGTGTTCTTTGATTTCTTCTGGTCCGATCCGGAAACGTCGAAAGCGAGACCGAGTAGCACTTCCGCAATGCCGCTCATGCCGATGCCCCCGATGCCGATGAAATGTATGTGCTTGACGTGTCTGAACATTCGTTGTGATCAATGTCTCAAAGATTCGATTATGTCGCACGTGACCTCGGCGGCGTCTCGTCTCGCCATTCCGCGCGCGGCGACCTCCATCTCGGATAGCTTCTCGGGGTTCGCGGCCATCTCCGCAATCTCGGCCGCAAGCGTCTCGCCGCTCAGATTCATCTGCAGGATCATCTTCGCGGCACCAGCATTGACCATCGCCTCGGCATTCTTTCTCTGATGGTCATCGGCCGCCGTCGGCAGTGGCACCATCAATGCGGCCTTTCCGGCGGCAGCGAGTTCAGCACATGTCGTCGCACCCGCGCGGCAAATAATCAAATCGCTTTTCGCAAACTCGGTGACAATCTCGGATATGTACCGCTTGACCTCGACATTCTGCCAGCCTGCGGCACGATATGCCTCGGAGACCTTTTCAAAATCAACTTCGCCGGTCTGATGAGTGACAGTCAGACGATCGCGGAGCGATGAAAGGTGTGGTAGAGCATCGGCCATGGCGCTGTTGATGGCGCGCGCACCCTGAGATCCGCCGAAGATCAAGATGTTGAATTTCTCGCCACGCTCCTTCGGCTCCACCTCGAAAAATTCTTTTCTCACCGGGTTTCCCGTAACGACACCTTTCTTCCCGAAAAACCTAAGTGCCTCGGCAAATGTCAGCGCGGCCTTGTCGACGAAGCGCGCGAGCTGCCTGTTCGTGAACCCAGGCAATGCGTTCGATTCCATGACGACCGTCGGATATCCCATGATGCTTGCCATCAGAAGCACAGGACCCGAGACGTATCCTCCGGCTCCAATGACGACATGCGGCCTGAATTCCTTGAGGATGATGCGGGCTTCGAGAAAACTCTGCGGCAGTGTCATCAACCCCTTTGCGAGACCCGCCAATCCCGTGTTCTTCAGACCAACGCTGTGGATGAGGGAAAGTTGGAACCCATTGTCGGGGACGATCTTTGTCTCGAGGCCACGTGCCGTACCGACGAAGACGATTTCAGTGTCGGGGTCACGCCTCAAGAGCTCACGCGCGATCGCGATACCGGGATAGATATGTCCTCCGGTACCGCCCGCAGCAATGACTACTTTCATTGGTCGTCGGTCCATCTCTCTTTTCTGATTCTAACCCGAAACTTTTTATTACGCCTGTCGGCGGGGACGTCTCCGAGGTGGCGCGGCCTCGGATGTGACGCTGACCGCCACCGTGCCCGAGTACTTTGAAATGTTCAGGAGGACTCCGAGGGTCGCCAACGTGACGATGACCGATGAGCCTCCGTAAGAGACGAGCGGTAGCGGGATGCCCTTCGCTGGCACAAGTGAAATGACGACGCTGATGTTGAAAAGCGCCTGAACCACAAGGCCGGTCGTGATACCGATGCCGAGAAGACGCCCGAATCGGTCGGGTGCCGTGAGTGCGGCGACTGCTCCCCGCCAGAGTATGATCGCGAAAACCGCCACGATAAGCAGGGCTCCGACGAGTCCCAGCTCCTCGCCGATAGTTGCGAATATGAAGTCCGAGTACGGGTATGGGAGATAGAAAAGCTTTTGGCTTCCCTTTGCAAACCCTTCGCCAAGCAACCCGCCGGAACCAACACCGAGGAGCGACTGGCAAACCTGATATCCCGCGCCCTCTTTATTTTCTAGACTGCATGGATCGAGGAACGCGAGAAGTCTCGCAACTCGCCATGGTGCAATCAGAAGAAGGCCGACCAGGCCGCAGAGCATCACAAGGAGCACCGATCCGATATGGAGCCATTTTGCCCCCGCTGAAATGTAGACGGTGACAAAAATCGCGCAAAGCACCATCGTTGTTCCAAGATCAGGTTCAAGCACGACTAGTCCGCAGATGGCGCCCATCACG
>CAXRBW010000042.1:0-3559 GCA_964228775.1 Pyrinomonadaceae bacterium
CGAGACCAAAAGATGCCGCGATATTGTCCAACCCAATCGTCCCCTTTCAGTAAATCGAAGTGAGTATGCGTGATTCCTGCCAATCACGTCCGAGAATTCCTGCGATAATGCGGCGCAGGATGCTCGAAACCGCCCTCACGGCGTTATTTGATTCCTGGGAAAGTTCGATGAATTTTTCGGGAGCCATCCGCTGCGCGCTAGCGAAAAGCTCCTGCTCTCTCGTGGAAACACCTACTGCCTTATTTCCCTGGTGGCACTGCGCGCAAAAGAGCCTGTAGCTGTCCTGCAGAAACATTTCCGCATTATCGGCAGTCTTGCCACATTCGGCGCAGTGTTCCCATGAAGGCAGGTAGCCTCCGAGCTTAAGTAGCCAAAGCTCAAAATACATGATGACCGCATCGGCCCCTTCAGATTGGGCGACGCAGGCCTCAAGGCAAACCCGCATCATGTTGAACATCCTCTCATTTGGCTCAGACGGAGGAGCAAATTCCGAAACAAGGTCGGCCATATAGGCGAATCTTTGCAGTGCTGCCGGATCTGATGCCGTCCCGAAAAATGATTTAAGCAGCTCGCTCCCTCTTACCGAGACGAGCTCCTGCTGCTCCTTTTGGAAATAAGAAATTTTAACTATTGAAAAAGGTTCGAGGCTGCTGCCGAAATTACTCTTCAATTTCTTTGCGCCCTTAGCGACCCCACGGACCAATCCGTGGGTCTTTGAGAGGAAGACGACTATCTTGTCAGCGTCCGAGAGGCTGTAATTCTTTAGAATCAGCCCTTCGGTTTCGACTAGTCCCATCAGGTTCTACCAGGGTATGAAATAAAAAAGCCATGCGACCGCGAGCGCAACGACGAAGAATTGGAGAGCGGATTTAACTCCCCTTCGGACACGATCTTTCGACTCACCTTCAGCAAGGAGACCGAAGGCGCCGCCCACAAGGATTGAAAAGGCAATCAGGTACAGGAAATGTGTCATTTCTTTCTCCCGCGAAAAATATCGAGGGCGTCGATAACCGTGAGGAAGTTAATCAGGCCGGCGACCTCAAGGAAGCGTCCTCCGTATTCAAATGTTGCAAGGGCGGCAACATTCTTCGGCGGTGAACTCATGAGCATTTTTCCTATGAACCAGCCGAGTCCATTGCCTAACCGTGCGAATCCATTCAGAAGATATAGAAGTGGGCCATCCTTGAATTCAAAGCCGGGATAGAAAAGGCCGCCGCTCAGAACGGCAATAATGAACATCGACCAAATGACAGCCGCGGCCACTATCGCCCTTTTTCTTCTCTCGAGTAGCCAATAACCAGCTCCGGGTACAAGCCATGCCGCAATTCCAATTGTGATCGGATTATTCATTCTTCTCCTTGGAGTGGAGGCCAGGCGAGAAAGCCTGCGCCCAAGCGTATTCTAATACAGGTGAAAGCCTTTCTTAAGCGTTTCGAATTCACCGCACCCAAGGGCGCAGAGGTTTCTTAGGTCCTCATATGAGCCGCCACCTTCGCAAATCTGACGCACCATGGTTGAGCCTGAGATGACGTCGAATGGATTGCGGTCAAAGACATACTCGTATGGTGTCTTTTTCCATTCGACCTTTACCCCATAGAGTTCCACGAGTTTCTTAACCATGCTGAGAGCGGTGAAGACGGGTTTGAATTCTTTTCTATCGGTGACATGGAGGAAAACACCCCCGCAATTCCTGTCCATGCATTTCTGAAATGTCGGGATGAACTCAACCGCCCGAAAGGTTACACCAGAAAGGGACATTGCATTCATGGACTGCGCGAATTCGAACGAGTTGATGAAAGGCGCCCCAATTGTTTCAAAAGGCTTAGTGGTGCCCCTTCCCTCTGACAATTCTGTTCCCTCGAACCAGACCGTCCCCGGAAAGACGACTGCGGTGTCGACGGTAGGCATGTTCGGTGACGGCATCACCCAAGGGGCGTTGGTTTCATCTTGGTAAAGTTCACGCGACCAACCGTCACAGGTCACCACCTCAAGTCTGCAGCCGATACCGAATTCTTCATTAAACAGCTTTGCGAGTTCGCCCATCGTGAGGCCATGCCTCATCGGTATGGGATAGAGTCCGACGAACGATTCGTGTCCTCGTTCGAGGACATTGCCCTCAATATCGATACCGTTGATGGGGTTGGGTCTGTCGAGGACAATGATCCTCTTGCCGTCGCGCACTGCGGCCTGCATTGCATAGGCCATCGTGTACATGAAGGTGTAGACCCGGCAACCAATGTCCTGGAGGTCGAATACGATTACATCCACATCGCGAAGCATTGCTTCGGTCGGTATGCGGGTCTCGCTGTAAAGCGAGTAAACCGGAAGGCCTGTCCTTCGATCCGTTGAATGATCAGTCTCGATCATATTGTCCTGCACGTCTCCGCGAATACCGTGCTGAGGACCGAAAAGTGCCGTTAGATTTATTTGTGGATGTTCGAAGAAAAGATCTGCGGCGTGTCGAAAGCCGCTATCAACGGTTGCCTGGTTGCAGATGAGCCCAACGCGTTCACCGCTCGCTACAAATTTTGAAGGGTCTAGAAGAAACTTTTCGAGACCCAGCCTTACTTTCCTCAAGGTGCTCAATTTGACGCTCCTTTAGCTTTGTTACATTCGGAAACGAATCTGCGAAAAAGCGCGGTTGAAAGCTGGTCGCGATTCCATGCAAGCTCCGGGTGCCACTGCACACCGAGCACGAATCGACCGGGTCTCGTATCCTCGACAGCCTCGATGATTCCATCCGAGGCCCGGGCCGAAATTCTCAAATTACGTCCAATCTCCTTGACCGCCTGATGATGATGGCTGTTCACTCTGGCCGATTCCCCGCCCGCTATGCTTGCGAGCATGGAGTCGGAATCTATCTTTATGCCATGTGATTGAACGTCGCGCGGGAATCCCTGCTCATGCCTGAGACTTCCCGGTGCCTGGGAATTGATGTCCTGGATCAGACTCCCGCCGCGATGGACGTTGAGTGCCTGCATTCCAAAGCAGATTCCCATGAAAGGTTTAGCGGTGGCTTCAACGTGGTCGAGAATCAGTCGGTCATTACTGTCCTTTTCTGGTACGACCCTGCCAAGCTTGGGGTGCGGCTCCTCACCATAAAGAATCGGGTCGCAGTCCGTATCACTGCCAGGTAAAAGAATTCCGTCAAGCCTCGGAAGCACTTCACCCATGTATTGTTCGGTTGCAATCAACGCGATGTGCACGGGAATCCCGCCCGCGGCTGCGACCGCTTCGCTGTAATGCCGGGCGAGATAGAAACGCTCGGTCTCCAGTTCGATGCGCATCGCGATACCGATAAGGGGCTTCGATTCCATAATCGTCTAAATGTTCGGGTAACCATCCATGATTGTCAATTTGAGGAATGTCTTAAAAGCCCTTAAAATCGGGCTTTCCGAAAAACTACATCGTGCCTGGAAAGAGGCGGATGAAGCAGGTTCAAATGGGAGCTCTTCGCATCAGCAACATACTACGAGGATCCGGAATCCTATTTCTGATGATCATCGTCACGATGATTTCAAATTTGGGATGCGGAAAACGCAGACCTCCCATCGCCCCG
>CAXRBW010000043.1:0-9238 GCA_964228775.1 Pyrinomonadaceae bacterium
TCTCACAAAGCCCCTAGGAACAGGTGTGATCAGTACTGGTATTAAATTTGGAAAGGCCCCAGCTGAGGCAATCGCTGCCTCGCTAAAGGCTCAGACCACTTCTGCAAGGATTGCTTCTCAGATGATGACAGGTTTGGACGCCAGTGCCTGCACCGATATAACAGGATTTGGACGGCTCGGTCATGCATTTGAAATGGCAAAAGCGAGCGGAAAAACACTCGAGATAGAATCTTCTAGCGTCCCGACTTTACCGAGCGTCTTCGATCTTATTGAGCAAAAGATGTTGACGCGTGGCGACCGCAACAATCGCACCTACAGCGGTGACGAAATAAAGTTTGCATCCTCGGTTTCATCAATCATGCAAAGCCTCCTTTTTGATCCCCAAACGGCGGGCGGGCTTCTCATCGCACTGAGTCCCAGCGATGCAGAAAAAATAATTGAAATGCTTGATGATGCTAGGATAATCGGGAGGGTAACTTCTCGGTCCGAGAAGTTGCTCGATATTAGATAAAATTGTAATCGGTTCAATGTATTACTTTTTCATACTAGAAGGTTTGGGCACCCCAGAACTCCTACTGATTGCAGTTGTTGCGTTGGTTGTGTTCGGACCCAGAAAGATTCCCGATCTTGCCAGGACATTGGGTAAGACAATCGCCGAGTTCAAAAAAACAACAAACGAATTTAAAACGACCTGGGAGCGAGAAGTGGATATTGAAAGCCTAGACGAACCCCCGCCATCAAAAGCCGTTCCGCAGATAGCGTCCGCGAAATCGGCACATGAAGCGCCGAGCATAAAACCGGTCACGTCTGAGGTGTTTGCTTCACATTTTCAAACAGAAAACCTTCCCCAGCTATCGTCTGAAGATTCGAGTGATAACCAGGTAGCACCCCCCGTCTCAGAGAAAAAGAACTGGCTCTAGAATCGCTTACGAATGACTGAATCAAAGGACAAAACAGTCTCAGGACAGATGTCATTTCTCGAACATCTCGACGAATTGAGAGTCCGGTTGGTTTGGTCTGCGATTGCGCTTTCCATAGCTTTTGGAATCTGTTTTTACTTTTCGGACAGAATTTACAATTTTCTTTCAATCCCCGTTCGTCAGGCTCTTTCAGAGGCATCAAGACTTGAGGTTCCAGTCAACGGACTGACTGGGACGGAGAAGATTACACCATTCGCAGGCTCTAAAGAGGGAGATGCAGGGAGATATGTCTTTCTCAAAAAAACGAATCTCGGTAACACAGTTGTATCTGAAGGTACCTCTGTTGCCGCTCGAGTACTGAAGGATTCTTCCGGGAATCTAGGCCTTTTCACTGATGAGCCAATATTCACCTCAGAGAGTGTGATTCCGAAAGGGATCAGGCTGCCAGCGACATTTGAAAGTTCCGGCAACTCAGAACAGTCAAAAGACGAACAGATGATTGTGACGACCGCATTCGAGCCATTCACGCTCTACATGACGGTATCGATGTACGGAGCATTCGCACTTAGCCTACCCTTTCTACTTTTTCAGATTTGGGGATTCATATCCCCCGCGCTCTATTCCCATGAGCGGAGATACGTGACTCCCTTCATTGGACTTTCATCAGTTTCGTTTGTAATAGGCGCCGCCTTTGCCTATTACGTTCTATTTCCACCGGCGGTGAAGTATCTACTTGGATTGGGTTCTGATTTCACTTTGATGCTCCGCGCAACCGACTACTTCGATTTCATCACGTTGATCATGCTCGCGATGGGCCTTATATTCCAGATGCCAGCAATCACCTATGTCCTGGCCCGAATCGGAATAGTAGATGCGAGGCTCCTACTCCGTAGCTGGAAGATGTCAATGATAGTCATATTGATCGTCGCGGCAGTTGCCTCACCGACGAGTGATATTCCGAACATGGTTTTATTCGCCGCCCCGATGATTGTCCTTTATGTGATCTCGATTTTCATCGCTTGGTTCTTCGGTAAAAAGCGCTTAAACACCACTGCAATATATGATTAAGCAACTCCTGGTGATGCATAGGCATATTGAAGATTCGGGTTCAAGCCTCTAAACTTGGGGTTTGACCGTTGCAGTTGTCGTGGTGGTGACGGCGCAGCCTCCCTGCAGGAGTTTTTAACATGATGATGAGTAACAAAAGTCTTGGAAAATTCCTCTTCCACGTGATGGCAATTCTAGCCATAGCGTATTCGGTGTCGGGTCAATCTGACCAACCTCAAGACCCTAATTCCAAATCACGTAACTTCAAAGAAGAGGTCAAAAGGGTTTATCAGGACTGGGTTAAAAAAGACGTTGCTTACATCATCACCTCTGAGGAGAAAAAAGCATTCACGGCACTTAAAAGTGACGAGGAGCGCGAGAATTTCATAGAGGCGTTCTGGCGGAGAAGAGACCCCAATCCGGACACTGAGGAGAATGAATATCGCGAGGAGTATTACGAACGCATCGCCTACGCGAATGAAAAATTCACCTCTGGAATACCCGGTTGGATGACTGATAGGGGCCGAACTTACATCGCGTGGGGCAAGCCTGATTCGGTTGAGGCCCATCCATCGGGTGGATCCTATGACCGACCAAGCTATGAAGGCGGCGGTTCAACCTCTACTTACCCATTCGAGGTTTGGTTCTATCGCCATCTTGACGGTGTCGGCGACGGCATTGAAATAGAATTCGTCGATCCGACGGGCACCGGTGAATACCGTATTGCCAGATCACCCAATGAAAAAGACGCCTTGTTGATGGTTCCTGGCGCCGGTCTGACCACCGCTGAACAGCTTGGAACCGAGGACCGCGCTGATCGAATAGCCGGCCGAACCGACAATGTGAATTACCAGCGTGAACAGGACTCCCCGTTCCGCCGTCTAGAAATAATTACCAACCTGCAACGTCCTCCACAGGTTAAATACTCTGACCTGCAAGGCCTCGCAGGCGGTGATACAGGAGTAATTGACAACAACCCTTTGAATTTTGATTTGAGAGTTGATTTCTTTCGTCAATCAGACGACCGAGTCATCACAGCATTCACAGTCCAGGCTGCCAACAAAGAACTAGTATTTGAAAATGTTGGGGGACTCCAATCAGCAGTCATGAATATTTTCGGTCGCGTGACGGCAGTGTCCGGAAAGCGATCGGGGATTTTCGAGGACTCTGTTACCACCGCAGCAACAGCGGAAGAGTTAGCTGAAAACAACGACAGAAAATCGATTTATCAAAAGGCTATTGCTCTCACCCCAGGTGTTTACAAGGTTGATGTAGTTGTCAGGGACGTCAAGTCCGGAAACAAAGGAATCCGGAGCATCGGTTTCACGGTTCCAAAGTATGACGAGAAAAAACTCGATACCTCGACTCTGGTCCTAGCCTCAAAGCTGAGGTCGACGACCGAGCGCGATATCGGCGGCATGTTTGTCATCGGCGGTGCCAAGGTAGTTCCGAATCTTTCAGGAGTTTATAAGAAGGGTCAGGACGTTGGAATTTATCTACAGGTGTATAACGCTGGTATCGACCAAACAACGCTACGTCCCGCAGTGGATGTTCACTACATTCTGTCAAAAGGCGGCAAGGAAATCTTTCGTGACACAGAAGATTGGAATGGACTCAGTGACTCTGGTCAGCGGCTGACTCTTGCCAGACTACTTCCGACTGCAGGACTCGCACTTGGCGAGTATGAAATCAAGATTCAGATAAAGGACCGCGTTACAGGTCAAACCCTCGAGCCGAAGGGTAACTTTAATATCGAGAAGTAATAATTTACTCATCTCTGCAAAGCTAAAAAGACCCTCTGTAAAGAGGGTCTTTTCGCGTCATTGCCAACAAAATGTTTTCGTAGATAATCAGTCACACCGATTTCAAGGAGAATCAACATGTTGAATCGCCGCTCTTTCCTAGGCTTCTCTCTTCTCTCCATTCCAACTATCAGAGTATTTTCCCGTCAGCCGATCGAAACACCATCTAGGGCGCTCGTGCTTTCAACGTGGGACAGTGGCATTCGAGCCAACGCTCCTGCTTGGAAAGTTCTCAGTGGACAAGGTCGTGCAATAGATGCAGTTGAGGCCGCAGGGCGTGCTATTGAGGATGAAATAAGTTGTTGCGTCGGGTTAGGAGCATATCCCGACAGAGATGGAAAGGTGACGCTCGACGCATCGATCATGGATCATCAAGCCAACTGTGGATCAGTGATGTTTGTTCAAAACATTAAAAATCCTGTCAGTGTCGCGCGCCGCCTAATGGAGACCACACCGCATGTGTACCTCGCTGGAGCAGGAGCTGAGCAGTTCGCTATTGAAAATGGGTTCTCTCGCGAGCCCGACCAACTTTCCCCCGATGCTGAAAAAGCCTGGAAAGAATGGTTGAAAAAATCAAAATACCAGCCAGTTATCAACTTGGAGAACCTACCAAAAAGGGGTGCAATTTCTCCACCTCCTCCGACATACCTTGAAGATGGATCACTGAATCATGACACGATGGGAACTATTGCCCTCGACTCAAGCGGTAATCTATCCGGCATGTGTACAACAAGCGGACTCGCATTCAAGATGCATGGCCGCGTTGGTGATTCTCCGATCATCGGCTCTGGTCTTTTCGTAGATAACGAAGTCGGAGCTGCCACTGCAACTGGTCTTGGAGAAGAGATTGCAAGAATCTGCGGCAGTCATACGGTTATTGAATTAATGAGGAACGGCCTCTCTCCACAGAGGGCATGCGAAGAGGCTGTCCGGAGAATAATTAAAAGAGATCCCTTAAAAGCAAAGGACTTCCAAGCCTGTTTCATTGCGATCTCCAAATCAGGAAACATAGGTGCCTATGCGGTCCAGAAAGGATTCTCTTATTCGATAACTAGCAATGAGTTTCCTCAAGGAAAGGTTGTCGCATCGCGAAGCCATTTCGCTTAAATTTAAGAAACGATGCAAACAGATTTCTATTGCCAAAACATCCTCAGCGGGAAACTGCCAATCGATGTGGTTTATGAAACGGAGCATATCCTCGCCTATCACCACACAAAACCATTTTGGGAAAAGCATGTTGTGGTGATTCCAAAAAAGCACATTGAATCACTTGTTACGATCAGCAATGAAGAGCGATTTATTCTTTGGGAGCTGTATGAAGGCGTCACGAAAATCGCATCAGAGATGATCTCACAATACGGCGCGGCAAGGGTGTTAACTAATCTCGGCAACTATCAGGAATCGAAGCATCTACATTTTCATATCAACTACGGCAATGAAATAAAAAGGTCATAGTTTAGGTTGGAACAATCAAGCAGCAACCAACGGGTTATGATAATTTATTACTGAGACCTCTTTGCAATGAAGCAGTATCACGACCTTTTACAGCACATTCTCGAACACGGAGTCCACCATGAAGACCGTACCGGAGTCGGCACCATCTCTGTGTTCGGTTACCAAACCCGTTTTGATCTCCGCAACGGTTTTCCAATTGTTACGACTAAGAAAATTCCATTCAGATGGGTTGCAGAAGAGTTGTTCTGGTTTTTGAGCGGGGATACAGACGAAAAGAATCTAAGGGCTCGGGGTGTCGATATTTGGGCTGAATGGGCCGATGAGGCCCATACGGGCCGCTTCGGACGCCCAGAAGGGGATTTGGGACCAGTCTACGGATATCTCTGGCGAAGCTTCGGAGGTGAATACCCCGTCCGAAACGGATTTGACCAGATCAAACGCTTGGTCGATGAAATTTCTTCCAATCCGAATTCGCGGAGATTGATCGTTTCCGGATGGAACCCCCCAACCGCTGACCAAGTCGACCTTCCTCCCTGCCATACTTTATTTCAGTTCAAGGTCGAATCAGGAAAAACCTTACACTGCCAGCTTTATCAAAGAAGCGCCGACGCATTTCTTGGCGTGCCTTTCAATATCTCAAGCTACGCACTGCTTACACATATGCTCGCAAAGGTATCTGGTCTCGAAGTAGGTGAGTTCATCCACACCTTCGGCGATCTTCATATCTACTCAAACCATTTAGATCAGGTTAGAGAGCAGCTGAACCGAGAACCGCTTCCGCTTCCTACACTTGAATTTGTCGGGGCCGATGGAATGAAAGGACTTGACGGTCTTCTCTCAATAAAATTCGATAACCTGAACCTGGTTGGCTATCAATCACACGGAAAGATCTCCGCCCCCGTAGCTGTCTAAGAGCTCCCACTCTTATTCTTTAACCGTTGCAGGCCAGGCTGATTTGGCGCGAATCTTTATACCTTCTCGACCAACAACCAAAAGCCTGTGGTCTTCTGATAACACTGTGTTCTGTCTGAAATAGGAGACGAGATACCGATTCTTCTTCAACTCATCGCAGATAATCTTAGCCGCCTCTCGAGCGCGATCGATCGAAAACACTAATCCACCAGTTTCCTCTGCGAGCTGGGCGATTACGGCCGGGGCCTTAGGTTGATTCCTCCTGAACGCGCCATTGGATCTATCGGGAATCTGTAACGCATACACCGTTACATCTTTTTCCTGTAACTCTGCAACCAATCCCTTAAATGAGGTTTTACTTCCTCGATCCAGACCATCGGAAATTAGAACGACAACAGTTTTCCGATTCCCTGGCGTCAACGGCACAAGCACCTCGTTTATCGAAGTGCTCAGTGCATCGAAAAGATACGGATTTCCTTTCTTTCTAATCGCAGATAAGGACGTCTCGAGCTTTTCAGCTGAATCGGTCCATTCTTGAATTATTTCAGGTTGTTCATCGTACCCGACAACGAACAACTGGTCGCCTTCAAATATTTCATAGGCAAACTCCATGACTGCTTTTTTGAGAATTGGGATTTCCGCTCTCAGCGTTTGGGAGTTGTCTATCAGGAGCAGTATGCGAGCGGGGGACGGATCGAACACAAAATTCCTTAATCGTTGCTCACTGCCACGCTCGTAAAGGCTTATTTCCTCGGGGGTTATAGGTGCCGCTGATCCGTCCATTCTCTCGGCGAATACAGACAAAACCGTCCCTTCTGATGTGGGCGATGTCTTGATGCTATTTCGTGATTGTGCGAGTGTCTGATGACCTGCGAGGAGAGCAACAACGATAATCCAAACCAATTTCGAAAATCTCATTTTCTCATTCGGACGACGGTTTGTCCGAGGATTTAGATGCTTCTGTTTTCGAAGGAGTTTCTTTACTCTCGGCAATTCCCTTTGAGTCTCCACCACCTGATTTATTTGAATAATCGGTGACGTACCAACCGCCTCCCTTGAACTGGAACCCAGAAAGTGAAATTTGTTTTTCCATCTCACCACCACATTCGCTACATGCCTTTGGCGGCGCATCTGAGATTCGCTGCATAATCTCAAAATGCTTTTTGCATGACAGACATTTGTATTCGTAAATTGGCATCGTGATAAATCAATGGCCAGACAGGAATCTCTCAGCATCAATTGCCGCCATACAACCGGTTCCTGCGGCTGTTATCGCCTGGCGATAGTACGAATCCTGCGCGTCTCCGCAAGCGAAGACTCCTGGAATGTTGGTCTTCATCGTGCTGCCTTCGGTTTTCAAATATCCAACCTCATCCATCTCAAGTGTGCCTTTAAAAAGATCTGTGTTCGGTTTATGACCGATGGCGATAAATACTCCTCCACAGGGGAATACCTCCTCCGCTTGCGTCTCTGAATTCTTGATTCTTATACCAGTTACACCCTCATCTTTCGATCCGATGATTTCAAGAATTTCAGTATTCCACCTAACGTCTATCTTCTCGTGACTCAGTACGCGTTCCTGCATAATTTTTGACGCGCGAAATTCATTTCTCCGGTGAATGAGCGTTACCCTGTTCGCAAATTTCGTTAAAAAATGTGCCTCTTCCATCGCGGTATCACCACCACCGACCACGACGACATCTTTGCCCCGGAAAAAAAATCCATCACAAGTCGCACATGCGGAAACACCGTTTCCTCCGAGACCTTCAGGTACTGGCGCTTCACCAGGCACGCCAAGCCATTTCGCTGAGGCACCAGTGGATACAATGAGTGTTTCAGCCTTTATGACGGTTGAATAATCTTCACTGTCTGGGCTTTCCTTACCGTATAGCGTGAATGGTCTAGAAGAGAGGTCCACCTTGTCGATCCAGGTATTTATAATCTCGGTACCGAATCTTTCTGCCTGAGCACGGAATTCATTCATGAGCTCAGGACCCATAATGCCCTTTGAGAATCCAGGGAAGTTTTCGACATCAGTGGTAATTGTGAGCTGTCCACCTGGCTGTGGCCCCTCGACGACAAGTGGCTCAAGCTGGGCCCTTGAGGCGTAAATGGCAGCAGTCAGTCCAGCTGGCCCCGAACCAAGTATCACAACCTTTCTGGCAAATTCTCTTTTTGTCATAAAACAGAAGTTATAAAAGATGGTGCTCCTAGTATAACTATCTCTAGATATAAGAGTCGAATTAGAAATAACAAAGCTTTTAAGGCTCTTAACGCTCTGATAGACTCGTTTTTTGGAGATAGATTATGTCGGAATTTAAAACCATTTCCGTTTTCAAACAACCGGGCATCGGGACGATTACAATCAATCGTCCTGAGAAATTGAATGCATTGAATTCAACCGTACACCGAGAGGGAGTTGCCGCACTGGAAGATTTAGGAGCTGATAATTCAATTCGGGTAGTTGTGATAACTGGAGCAGGCCAGAAGTCGTTCGTGGCCGGCGCCGATATCTCTGAGTTTGAAGGACATACTCCAACTTCACAGAGAGCCGTATTTCAGGGCGCAACACTTTTCAATTCCATCGATGTCTTCCCAAAGCCCGTAATCGCTATGATCAATGGATTTTGCCTCGGCGGCGGAAATGAACTCGCGCTCGCATGTGATCTCAGGGTTTGCAGTGAGAACGCCAAATTCTCGCAACCAGAAATAAACCTCGGACTCATTCCAGGTGGCGGCGGGACGCAGCGGCTGACTCGTTTGATCGGAGAAGGCCGTGCGATGGAACTAATGCTGACCGGAGAAATGATTGATGCCCCGACCGCTTTTTCATTCGGACTGGTCAATCATGTTTTCACTCAGGAAGAGTTACAGGAAAAGACGATGCAACTTGCCGAGAAGATTGCTTCAAAGGCCCCCATTGCTCTGCAGTTCGCCAAGGAGGCGGTAAAGTTTGCTTCTCGATCTAATCTTGATGAGGGTTTAAGAAGAGAGATAGATCTCTTCTCACTTTGCTTCTCAACCGAGGATAAAAAAGAGGGAGTCTCTGCGTTTTTAGAAAAACGAAAACCTGAATTCAAGGGAAGGTAAAGGGTCATTCAT
>CAXRBW010000044.1:0-5189 GCA_964228775.1 Pyrinomonadaceae bacterium
CGATACATCGCCCTCTCATCGCCGCTGGTTATTGGAGCGGGACCGAAGGACGGCTGCGGAGTTCCACTGGTTGCTGGAGGATTGATTTTTGTGTTTGCAATGTCCAGGTAGGCCCTCTGGAGATTTCTCCTGTAAGCATCCACGGTCACCTTTGCCGCGCCGAGTTCTGCAAAAACTCCATTGCGGACATCGGTCAGGAACTCAGAGGGAGAATATGCAGAATTGCCGTCAAAGGTCTGCTGCTCAACAAGTCTTGCACACCGCGTTGATGACAGTAGGTTTGAAAGAACTCCAGACTGGGCGGTTCGCATCCTGTTAATCGCTCCGACAGGTTCGATTCGGCGGATGATTTCTTTGTCGACTGCCCAAGTCTGTGACTTGAAAGCATTGTCGTTGAGAAATCTTACGGCTTCCGATTGACGGGATTTTGGAACGGGTATGAATGCCAGTCCTTCCTGTCCTATGTTTTTCTGTCTCGTGTTCACGCCGCCCACAACTGCGACAACGTGATTCATCTCAAGACTCCACTGTCCTAATAGACGACCGTAAACCTCAATCAGAGTGTCATAGGAGTCGCCCTTCTGAGTGCTCGTCGCGGAGAGTAGGTATTTGGAAACACGTTCGAGATTCTTCAACCCTAATCCAGTTGATTTCACGGCGTCCGCGTCACCGACCGCCTCAGTGAGCTCACCGGGGTCACTTCCATTTGAATCGCTGGTTGAAAATCTCAGCCAAGGGGTGTCGTCCTGCTCCTTGGCCATTGCATCCAAGGTAGCTCGTTCTTCTTCCGGTGTTTTAGCTCCAAGAATCGGCTTATAACCCCAGGCAGTCGCCCAAACGTCATATGGTCCGATCATGGGGATAAGAAGTTTCGGGTCGATCTTGTCCTCAGGTTGGACGACATAATTAAACCGTGAGTAGTCCATCAGAGTGGGGGTGTGGCCCATTGTCTTGAGCCACTCGGCATCTCTGATTTTTTCCTGCGGATAGGTCGAACTAGCCTTCATGTTGTGTTGAAATCCGAGTGTGTGTCCCACTTCATGGGCGACCACATACTCGACCAAGTCACCCATCAAATCATCTGAGAGCGGAAGCTTTTGTGCTCGGGGATCGAGGGGACTTGCCTGGACGAAATACCATGAGCGAAGAAGATTCATCACGTTGTGATACATCTGGATATCCGCTTCAAGAATCTCACCGGTTCTCGGGTCATTGACGTTTGGGCCGACTGCATTCTCGGTAGTTGATGCGAGCCATCGAATAACGGAGTATCTAGCATCCTCAGGATTGAATTCAGGATCCTCCTCTTTGGTTGGGGCAACTTTCGCAATGATCGCGTTTTTGAAACCTGCGGCCTCAAAGGCTTTCTGCCACTTCTCAACTCCTCGCTTTACATAAGGAATCAATTTCGTAGGGGTTGCTGAATCAATGTAGTAGACGATTGGCTTGATCGGTTCCGAGACTGTGGCAGTCGGATCCTTTTTCTCTAGTCTCCATCTGACGATGAATTTCTTTTCTACCGCCCTGTGCTCTTCGGTTCCGAAGTCAGTTTTTGAAATAGAGAAGTACCCCACTCGGTCATCAAACAATCGGGGCATCATTGGATTCTCTGGCAGCTTCACCATGCTATGAAACATAACAACGGATGCGCTTCCAGGGTTCATGCCGCCTTGTCCGAACTGAGAGGTTGGAGCGGCCGCACCAGCAGGGGACGCCGCTCTCGTGTAGGTGTGGGTTGCCACGACATTGATGTTTTCCGGAAAAGTAGAGATACGTTCAATGAAGGTCCTTGATGAATCAAGTGCAGTCGCATTGAGTCGTTGTTTCGCACTCAACTCAAAAACGTCTGTCGTAAAAAGTCTTGTCACATCGATAACCGGGGCTTCCTCTTTTCCGAAGGTTGCTATCGGAAAGGTCATAATTATCGTATCGTTGTTGGTGTTTCTGACTGCGTTGACGGTGGGAGTTGCTGGGTCCGCGGTGACTTTATAATTGACACTTCTTAGATTGATTTTATTGTCCACCCTCTCCCAACGAACCACCCGGCTTCCGAGAGGATCGCCACCATTACCCGCTCCGAGGGTGGTTTTGGAAACCTGACTCACCCAAAGTAGTTCCTTGTTGAGCATTCCCTTTGGAATCTCATAAAAATATTTGTCTTTTATTTGATGTACGGTGAAAAGTCCCGCCTTTGTCTTGGCATCTTTTGTTATCACCTTTTCATAAGGCTGGGGGTCGCTCGAGGAGCTTGCAGCACCAGGTCTCTGCATTCCCGCAGCCGAATCCGGAGGACCATCTTGGGCGTGGGCGACATACGTTAGGGTAGAGAAGAGTAGTGCGAAGAAAAGTACTCTGATAGAGTTCTTCATTTTTGATTCCTCCTGATTTCTTTGAAAAACGATTTTTCGGGTGGCAAGATTGTAAACCTAGGTGAATTAATCACCTAGCTTTCAGATAGCTGTGCGCTGAATTCATTTCCCAATACAAAAAGTGGAAAAGATCCTGGTGAGCATGTCTTCGGTGGTTGTTTCTCCGGTTATCTGCCCGAGCAACCTAAGAGAATTGTGGAGGCCGATAAGTGTAATTTCCTCACTCTCCCCATTCGAGATCGTCTCTATTGATTTCCTTATTTCAGCGGCGGCACGGTTGAGGAGATCGTGATGCCTAGCATCAGAAATTAAAAATCCAGATGGATTCTCTACCGCCTTAGAGAATGGGTGGATAATACTTGCTTTTAATTCCTCAATTCCTGTGCCGTCTTTCGCAGAGACTTTTACAGAAGGGTTGGAAATTTTGAGGTCTTGGCATGCTGGGAGATCAGATTTATTAAAAATAACCAGATGTTCAAACTGCGACGCCTGATTCAATATTTCAGTGTCACCATCGGTCAGTTGAGATGATGAATCAATAACCACAAGAATTATGTCCGCATCGGACATGATCCGTTTCGATCTTTCGACACCTATAACCTCAACAACATCTTCAGTTGCTCTTATACCCGCCGTGTCAGTAAGTGATACTGGAACTCCTTTAATAATCAGCGTCTCTCTAATCTGATCTCGGGTCGTACCTGGAATCTCAGTTACTATGGCCCGCTCAGAACCTATTATTTTATTGAAAAGACTGGACTTACCGACATTGGGGCGACCCACTAAAACAACTGCGATACCGTCCCTAAACAGCCTTCCTGAACTGAAAGTTGCGGCCAAGGAATCCAGGTCCGCTGCGAGTCGGGTTAGCGATTCTGAAATTGCATCGTTTCTAAACTGAGGGAGGTCGTCCTCAACAAATTCAAGTGACGATTCGAGAACGACGATGGTGTTCAAAAGCTCATTTGAAAACGGAGTGATGGTGGCGGACAGTTCGCCTTTCATTTGACGCAGCGACTGTCTGGCTGCGGTCACGCTCTGCGCTTCTATCAAATCTCTTATTGCTTCAGCTTGTGCAAGGTTGATTCGTCCGTTACCGAGGGCGCGCAATGAAAACTCTCCAGGGGACGCGAGACGCGCACCGTAAGTTAGGCACAAATCAATAATCTGTCTTATTACAATTGGTGAGCCGTGACAGCTAATCTCTATCACGTCCTCACCTGTGAATGATTTGGGTCCCTTGAAAAAGGTAATGAGTACTTCGTCGATCTCAACACCGGTGACATCCCAAACGGAACGGAGAATTGCCTGCCTCGGTAAAGGGGAAAAGGTGGTGTCTGATACCAGTTTAGAGGTGATATTGAGTGATTCAGCTCCGCTCAAGCGGACGACACCAATTCCACTTCGACCGATTGGAGTCGCTAAAGCAACGATGGTGTCATTCATTTCGTTACTTAAGTCTGACTTGGAGTCGACGGTCGCGGCCTTCTCCAACAGACTCGGTGATTAGGTCCTCTTCTTCATGCAGTGTTGTGTGGATTATTCGACGTTCTGTGGAATTGAGTTTCCCAAAAGTGAAAGGCCTTCCTTCTTTTCTCACATTTGAGGCAGCGAATCTTGCCATAGCTTGAAGCTCCGACTTTCGGGTCTGACGGAATCCTTCAGCATCGCAGGTAAACCTCTGGCTACGATCCATTTCTCTTCCAAAGATTTGAAACAGAACTGTTTCAATGGCATCCAACATCTCACCGTTTTCCGCGTGAAGCACAGAGGTATCAGATCCTGAAATATCAAAAACACAGCCGTCCTCTGTCACCACGAATTTTGAACTTAGATCGAAATCTAAATCTGAAAGAAGTCCGTTTAAAAATTCGTTTGCTTTTTCACAGGTTTCTTGCATTTCAGTACTCCAATATCTATTTGATTTTCTTGGCGTTTTTCGGCACCGAGTCGACCAATTCCTGATTACCCGACTGTGGAACACGATTCATCCTGTTTATGATCATTTGCTGGCCAAAGCTGACTATGTTTCCAAAGAACCAATAGAGCAGCAGTCCCGATGGTGCCTGCCACATAATCCAGAGCATCATGACTGGCATCAGATAGATCATTATCTTTTGCTGCATCTGCTGCTCGGGCGTCACGGATGGCGAGGTTGGGGTGAATTTCATCGAGAGAACCATTGAAATCGCGAAAGCGAATTCAAGGATGTGATATGGATCTCCCGCAGATAAGTCTGGAAGCCATAAAAAGTTTGCCTGACGCAACGAGAGGGATACGGTCACCGCAGTGTAAAACGCAATGAGAAGCGGGAACTGGAGAAGCATCGGGAGGCAACCACCGATTGGCAGTGCGTCTTTTGTCATCTTCAACTGCTCCATTTGGAGCTGTCTCATCTCTGGCGATTCCATCGGAACCCCCTTCTTCTGAAGAGCCTTAATCTTGTCTTGAATCTCCTTCATTTTCGGCGCGTTTCCCGCGGCCTTTTTAAATGATTTCGTCTGAGAAAGGCGAAGAGGGAAAAGTAGTGAGTAGAAAAAGAAGGTGAAAATTACGATTGCAATTCCGTAGTTGCTGGTGAAGTTGTTGAGAAAACTCAACGCGTAAATGATTGGGATTGAAAGTGGTTTAGTGATGTAACGAATCGGGCGGTAGTTACTGAAGTTAATCAGATCCTCAATATCAATCTGTCTCCCGATGTCTTTAGATAATTTGTCATTCAGATCCGAAAGCAAGAAGTAGTCTTTCGTGCCTGTGAATATTTTCGTTACCGATCCGTCTGCTGGAACTGGAACAAAGGCAGTGATCATATGCCGCGTC
>CAXRBW010000045.1:0-3462 GCA_964228775.1 Pyrinomonadaceae bacterium
GCTCAAATATGTGCCATGAGTCCACGAGCGTTGCGCTAGCTGAGACCATTGGACTCGGCAAGGCCACTGTCCGACTTGAAGACCTCGAATCAGCGGGCCTCATCATCGTGATGGGTCAGAACCCCGGAACGAATGCTCCGCGGATGATGACCTCTCTGAAGAAGGCAAAACTCGCTGGCGCGAAGATAATCGCCGTCAATCCACTGCCTGAAGCGGGGCTGACGAGATTCAAGGACCCGAATCCTGAACATTACGACTCGTTAATCGGATTTGCGAAGGAGCTATTTATAGGAGACGGTGCGGAGATCGCAGACGTACGGATACCTGTGCGTATCGGCGGCGATATGGCTTTCCTGAAAGGGGTCATGAAGTCGATTCTCGAACGTGAAAAGAAAAGCCCAGAACCTATTTTTGATTACGGATTCATCGGTGAACACACTGCGGGATTCGACGACTTCATTGCCGGGCTTGAACACATTGGTTGGGCAGAAATCCTCGATCGGAGCGGCCTTACGTTCGATGATATTGAAGAGGTCGCGGATCTCATTATTGCCTCGCACAGCGTTGTCACATGTTGGGCAATGGGAATCACTCAGCACAAGGATTCCGTCAATACGATTAAAGATATCGTCAACCTCCATCTGCTTACTGGCAACATCGGAAAACCTGGTGCAGGACTTCTTCCCGTCCGTGGCCATTCAAATGTCCAAGGCGACAGGACAATGGGTATCTGGAATCACCTCAAGCCAGAACTCATAGAAAGACTGGAGCGGGAGTTCAGCTTTAAAGCCCCTGAGAGTGATGGTTTCGCAACGGTCGACTCTATCAAGGCAATGCATGATGGCCGAGTCAGAGTGTTCGTCGCCCTCGGTGGAAATTTTGCCGCGGCGGCACCGGACACCGAGTTCACCGAAGAAGCTCTAAATCGATGTGAGCTCACGGTAAATATACTGACGAAGCTCAACAGGTCAGCCATCATAGGGGGAAAGACGAGACTCATACTTCCCTGCCTTGGCAGATCGGAAAAGGATTTGCAGATATCGGGAGAGCAATTCGTTACGACCGAGAACACGATGCTCAATGTGCAGGTGTCTCAGGGAATTCTCGAGCCTGCATCCGAGCATCTGAGAAGCGAAGTCTGGATAGTGGCCCGAATGGCCCGTGCAGTGCTTGGAAGTCGCACCTCTGTGCAATGGCAGACATTCACGGAGAATTACGACCGCATTAGGGATAAGATTGAGCGGGTCATTCCGGGATTTGAGAAATATAACGCCAGAGTTCGTCAGCCGGGAGGGTTCTTCCTTCCCAATCCACCGAGGGAGAGGCGCTTTCCGACCTCAGACGGATTAGCGCGATTCACCGTCAGTAGCATCGCACCGTTTAGATTGCTCGACGGGCAGCTTGCGATGACGAGTATCCGTTCGCACGACCAGTTCAACACAACGGTCTACGAACTCAACGATGTGTACCGTGGCATCTTTGGCTCAAGGCGCGTGATCTTGATGAATTCGGACGACATCGGATTACTCGGACTGAAGAACGGAGAAATCGTGGATATAACAAGTCACTTTACCGACAGGGAGCGCACTATTGAGAGATTTGTGGTAGTGCCCTACGAAATTCCACAGGGTTGCTGTGCAACTTATTTCCCTGAAGCCAACCCCTTGGTACCGATTGACAGCAAAGCGGACGGTAGTAACTGCCCCACCTCGAAGATGGTTGTTGTAACAGTTACCTCACACCGAAAAAATGGAAAGCGGGTGATGACTGGGGAGTTTGATCGTTGATGACGGACATCGATCGCTTCTCAGGCTACGTGCTGGCTGGTGGCAAGTCGCTCCGAATGGGTAGCGACAAGGCATTTCTTCCCTTCCGAGATTCGAACTTCCTACACCTCGCGATGCGGACCTTGGCGGAGGCCACGGGGCGTCCATCGAAGGTAGTAGTGTCAGACTTCAAGAGGAATCTATTCACCGAGTCGCTTCCGGCGGATTCGATAGTCACCGACGTCTTTGAGGACCGAGGTGCCCTTGGCGGCATCCATGCCGCGCTTGCCGACACTGAGACGCACTTCTGCGTAGTCCTCGCGGTCGACCTCCCACTCGTCACTACCGAATCGGTCGGCATATTGATGGACGCTGTCGTGCGTGACGGCTCGGACGCCGTCGTCATCGAGCAGCATGACGGCAGGCTTCAGCCGCTCTTCGGAATCTTCAGAACCGAGACCTGCCTGCCGCTTCTTGAAAATCTTATCAAGGTTCACGGCGACCTCTCTGTGCGCGACCTGCTTGCGCGGATCCGCACCTCGACCGTTTCACAATCGGACATCTCAAGCAATCCTGAGTTCCTCATCAACGTGAACGACCGCACCTCTTACGCGAATCTCCTCCAGCAATAAAAGGCACGATGCTTGCTTCTCTGAGAATTGACGTCGGGAACAATCCCGATGGAATCCAAAGGAGGGCAGAGAAAATGCCGAGAACCAAAAACTTTCCGCCAGCAGGAAGCTACAAAATCCTCGACCATGTGACAGATGAGATCGAACTAGAAGAGGCTAAGCGCGAAGAATCGGGGAAGATCAAGGGTAAGAAGCAGCGCCGGGAACCGCACGAATTAAAGTCACCTGAGCAGAATTATCGGAAGAAGAAACCACATCCGCAGGGATAGCATTATTCCCAGTCGGTGTTGTGAAAGTCCCCTTCGCGATCAACGCGCTTGAAGGTGTGCGAGCCGAATCTGTCCCTCTGCGCTTGTATCAGATTCGTGGGGAGTGAATTCGATGACATCGACAGTAAATAATTGAATGCTGCGGAGAGTCCTGGTGCAGGAACTCCAGACTTGGCTGCTGCTACAACTGTAGATTCTAGTCCGGGAAGAGTTGAGGCGATTCTTGAAGAGGTTTCGGGCTCTGATAGTAACGCGCCCGCATCCACTCTCTTTGCAAGGACCGAAGCAATCTCAGCAAGAATGGCCGATCGTATGATGCATCCCGCACGCCATACTGCGGCGACCGAGTTGAGGTCTATGTTGTAGTTTCTTGCCTTAGAAGCCGCTGCCATCAGATGAAAGCCTTGTAAGTATGCGACTGACGAGGCGCAGTACACCGCCTCCTCAAGATTGGCAATAACTCGCGGAATGTCAGAGGCGATAGATTCTCGAGAGTCAGACTTTATCAGGTCGACGTCGCCTCGCAGCTCAGAGAGTGCAGAAATTCCTCGCTGTGTGACCGCAACATCGATGTTGGGGACTGCGATGCCGAGATCCATTGCGGCTTGGGATGCCCACCTTCCGGTGCCCTTCTGGCCGGCTCGGTCGGAGATCACATCCACCATCGCCTTTCCAGTAAGGTCATCCTTGGATCTGAGAATGCCGACCGTGATTTCGAACAGAAATGATTTCAGCCTTCCTTTGTTCCAGTCCTCAAAAACGTCAGCAATTTGTTCTGGCCGCATCGCGCATCGC
>CAXRBW010000046.1:0-6795 GCA_964228775.1 Pyrinomonadaceae bacterium
ACCTTCCCAATTGGAAGGAGAGGTTCGGCTATGGTGGTTTCATCACACTAGATCATCACGCTGCGGGCTGTGCGCGAATGGTCCGAGATGATGGCAAATCATTCAGAGAAGTAGCTGCCAATTGCTGGGACGCAGATGTCCGACTCTCTGAATGCTCCGCACCTGGTGTTGATGTGCAGGTCCTTTCGACCGTTCCGGTGATGTTCTCTTATTGGGCAAAACCTGCGGACGGTGCGGTCGTCGCCGGTTTTCTCAACGATGGAATTGCTGAAATAGTATCGCGATACCCAAAACGGTTTATTGGACTCGGAACGGTGCCACTTCAAGACACCGCCCTCGCAATAAGAGAACTTGAAAGATGCAAGACATCGGGTCTTGCCGGCGTTCAGATAGGCTCGAACGTCAATCAGTTGAATCTCGGCGACGGGCGATTCCTCGAGTTTTTCGAGGCGTGCGATGAGCTTGGCATGGCTGTGTTCGTTCACCCTTGGGAGATGATGGGAGAGGCCGAGATGCAGGAATATTGGCTTCCATGGCTAGTCGGGATGCCGGCAGAAACCTCTCGGGCGATTTGTTCTTTGATGTTCTCGGGAACCTTGGAAAAAATTCCTGGTCTTCGCATCTGCTTTGCGCATGGTGGAGGCTCGTTCCCGGCGACGCTCGGACGCATCTCGCACGGTTATGACGTAAGGCCCGATCTTTGCGCGACCGACAGCTCGATGAGGCCCGACCGCCACCTCGGACATATCTGGTTCGACTCGCTTGTGCACGATGCCGCAATGCTTCGGCATTTGATGTCGATAGCCGGCCCAAATAGAGTCGCCCTCGGGAGCGATTATCCATTTCCGCTTGGTGAAAGTGTTCCGGGGGCAATGATTGAAATGATGGGTCTAAGTGAAACGGAGCGGACTTCGCTTTTTAATCTGGCCGCACTCGAATGGCTCGCGCTCAAAAAGGAATCGTTCGTTTAACCGTCAGATGTGCATATGAAATTCGAGGTAACAGATAGCTTCGCCGAAAGGATGGACAGTGATGATTCCCTGCGTCGCTTCCGTCAGAACTTTCTATTTCCTCAGAGAGACGGACGCGATCTTCTTTATTTCACGGGAAACTCACTCGGCCTACAGCCCAACACCGCGGCGACCTATGTAACCGAAGTACTCGATGACTGGAAGGCCTTGGGCGTCGAGGGTCACATCTCAGGTAAGCATCCGTGGCTTCCATACCATGAATTCGTCGCGGACAATCTAGCCAAGATAGTTGGCGCCTCGCCTCTCGAGGTGGTCGCCATGAACTCGCTGACGGTCAACCTTCATCTGATGATGGTCTCCTTCTACCGGCCCACGAGAGAGAGATTCAAGGTCATCATCGAGTCAGGTGCATTTCCTTCTGACAGATATGCAGTCGAGTCTCAGATAAGATTTCACGGCTATGAGCCTGAGCGTGCCTTGATCGAAATCAAACCGCGTGAGGGCGAGGATTGCCTCAGAACGGAAGACATCGAACGTGAGATTGGGATCACCGGCAATCAGCTCGCGCTCGTCATGCTTGGCGGGGTCAACTACAGAACAGGACAGCTTTTCGAGATGCAGCGAATCGCAGTGGCGGCGCAGAAGGCGGGTGCATTCGTTGGATTCGATCTCGCTCATGCGGCAGGAAATGTACCGCTCAAATTGCATGACTGGAATGCGGACTTTGCGGTCTGGTGCTCGTACAAATACCTCAACTCCGGTCCCGGCGCGATTGCAGGTGCCTTCATCCATGAGCGCCACGCAGACGATGACTCGATTCCACGATTTGCTGGCTGGTGGGGACATGAAAAAGAAACTCGCTTTCTGATGGGCCCAGAGTTCAAACCGCTGCGCGGAGCAGAGGGTTGGCAGCTTTCCAATCCACCGATTTTCCAACTTGCCGCCTTGAGGGCCTCGCTAGAGCTTTTCGCAGAGGCCGGCATGGAGGATCTGAGAAAAAAATCGGTTCAACTCACGGGGTATCTCGAGTTTCTAGTCAATGCAATCGGCGATGACCGCATCGAGCTGGTAACGCCTAGCTCTGCCGATGAACGCGGATGCCAACTCTCAATCCGTGTCAGACATGCCGACAAAAGCCTCTACAACAATCTCTTGACACGCGGTATCTCGGTCGATTGGCGCGAACCCGATATCGTTCGCTGTGCTCCCGTTCCGCTCTACAATTCCTTTTCAGATGTGCTCAGCTTCACCAAGGCACTCAAGGAATGTATCGACCTTAAGTGATGCACGAGAACAGAGTCACCATAATAGGCGCCGGACTTGCGGGTTCTCTTCTTGCAATTTATCTCGCAAAAAGGGGGATTCAGTGTGACGTCTTCGAGTCCCGCTCGGATATCAGACGCTCCTCCGTCTATGGCGGACGTTCAATCAACCTCGCACTTTCAGACCGCGGAATCTTGGCCTTGCGTGAGATAGGGATGGATTCCTACATGCTTTCCGAGGCCGTTCCAATGCACGGCAGAATGATTCACTCCGCCGATGGAACACTCCGCATGCTCCCCTACAGCGGGCGGAGTGGTGAATATATCAACTCAGTCTCGCGCGCCGGGCTGAACATCGCACTGCTCGACGAGGCCGCGAAACAGGACGAGGTTCGCCTCTTCTTTAACGAACAATGCATTCATTTCGACTGTGAAGCAGGAGTCGCAGAGTTTTCGAGTGGCAGAAAGGTTCACGGTCAGACCGTGATAGCGACGGATGGCGCTGGTTCGGCTGTCAGAACTTCAATGCTCAATGGAGGCGTCGATGGATTCCGATTCGATGTCTCTAAACTTTCTCACGGCTACAAAGAGCTTCACATACCTCCCGCCAACGGAAGCTTTGCGATGGAAAAGAACGTGCTTCACATCTGGCCAAGGGACAAATTCATGATGATTGCCCTCCCGAATTTTGACGGGAGCTTTACCTGCACCCTGTTCGTCGCTCATGAGGGAGAGAATAGTTTCGAGGAAATCGAAAGCGGAGATTACGACGCCTCAGGGGATCGTAATTCCGCGATTCGGAGGTTCATGTCCGACAACTTTGGCGACGTTTTGGACCTCATGCCCGAGTACGAGACGGATTTCATCACAAATCCAACCGGTACTCTCGGTACTGTGAAATGCTTTCCCTGGCAGGTCGGTGGAAGGGCACTTCTCCTCGGTGACTCGGCGCATGCAATCGTTCCATTTTATGGACAGGGCATGAACTGTTCTTTCGAAGACTGCAGGGTACTCGATCAGCTTGTCGGTGAGATGGGGACAGATTGGGAAAATGTCTTCACTCGCTATTGTGAGTTGCGAAAAGAAAACACTGACGCGATTGCTGACATGGCCGAAGAGAATTTCTATGAGATGCGTGACGCGGTCGCAGACCCCGTCTTCCTTCGAAAACGTGAACTCGAGACCAAGCTCGAACAAACCTATCCCGATTATTTTTCCAAGTATTCGATGGTGACTTTTCGAGAAGATCTTCCCTACTCCATTGCAAAGCGAGTGGGTAACGCTCAGGACCGATTGCTCATGGACCTCTGTCGCGAGATCGAGGATGTGTCCTCCCTGGATTTGAATACCGTCATGAAAAAGATTTCTGAGGTGAACGTATGAAGACGCCTTCCAAGTGGGTCGACATCTCAATCCCGTTAATCTTTGATGGGGCGCAGCCGAACGCCTATGGTGTCGCCACGGCGACCGGCACCGCTTGTCGCGCGGGAACTCTCGTAGGCGACACCCGCGAGGGTGGCAGCTGCACTTTCGAGGAGTATCGCTTCATTCCCCATTGTAACGGCACGCATACGGAATGTGTGGGACATATCACCGAAGAGAGAATCTCAGTCAGACAATGCCTTGAGGATGTGCTCATGAGCGCACTCCTCATTTCCGTCGCACCGATTGAGGCCGTCTCTTGCGGTGAGAGCTACGCCTCTCGATTTGATACAACTGACAGAATGCTGTCGGCGAGTGATTTGCACCGTGCCATCGGAGACATGAGGGCCGACGCACTCATCATCCGAACACTGCCCAACGCTGAAGAAAAACTGAAAGCGAGTTACGCAGACAGCACCGTGCCTTTTCTTTCAAACGATGCCGTGAAACTCATTAACGAATCGGATTTCAAGCATCTTCTTGTGGACCTTCCATCCATCGACCGCCTCAGTGATGAGGGAAAACTTTCAAACCACCGAATCTTCTGGGGCATGGAACTGGGAACAACGTCGAGGCCGTCAGTGGAGTTTTGCAAGAAAACGGTGACTGAATTTATCTTCGTACCCAATTCCCTCGCGGACGGGCTGTACGAATTGAATCTACAGATCGCCCCATTCGAGACTGATGCCTCACCGAGCAGGCCGCTCCTTCGGTCATTGAAATGATTTAGTCGCAACGGACCAAAATTAAAAAGGCCGCGAGTGCGGCCTTTTGTCTTTCGGAGATGTTCAGAGCTTACTTGCTCACTGGGACTTTGATTTCCTTTCCAATCTGCAGCGGGGCATTGACCGAATCAAATCCATTGAGATTGGCGAGTTCCGAAATGGTGACTCCGTATTCCCTCGCAAGCTTCGAGAGGTTGTCCCCCTTCTTTATCTTCACCAACCTGAAACCAACATTAGCGGATGAGGGCGTTGCATCGGCTGGACGCTGATATGTTGTCTTGACGACAGGGGCGACTATCATCTCGTCGTTCTTCGGTGCAGAGTTTGCACTCTTGAATTTCGCTAGCACATCATTGCCCTTCGAGGCCGGTACCCTGACGACATATGATTCGGGTGGAGTGATGTTCGAGCGAAGTTCAGGGTTCAGATATCTTAGGTACTCGACGCTCGTGTTCGCGGCCTGTGCGATGAAGCCGAGACTAGTCGAAGACGGAACCTTGACCCTGTCATATACGAGAGGTGCGGCAGGCTTCACATGTCCGAAACCATACTGGTTCGGGTTGTTAGCTATCAGGATCGTCGCAAGTATGTTCGGAACATAATTACGGGTCTCACGCGGGAGGAACTGATAAGCAATCCAGAAATTTGCGACGCCGGCGCGCTGAATCGCACGATCAACGTTCCCCTCACCTGAGTTGTAAGCAGCAAGTGCCAACTCCCAATTGCCGTTGTAGCGATTGGCGAGGAATTTCAGATATTTGGCAGATGCACGCGTCGCACCCTCGAATCCATTTCTCTCATCGACATGCGCGGTTCTTTTCAGACCGTATCGGGCACCGGTTGACGGAATGAACTGCCACAGTCCTGAAGCTGCCGCCCAAGAAAGCGCCGACGGCTTCCAAGCACTCTCAACCTGTGCGAGCCAAACTACATTTTCGGGTACACCTTCTTCCTTGAAGATGCGCCTCGCCATCCGCATGAACATTCCCGAACGATAGAGCCCCGTCGCCATCGTCGAACGTCCACGGCCCTGATAGTAGTTTATGAACTGCTGGATCATCGGATGGACTTGAAAGCTGAATCCGAGCGAGCGGTTTGAAACGGCACTTTCAATCAATCGGAACTGCTCGCGCGCCTGCGGGGTGTCGATGTCAGACTCCTCGCGAGTCAGCTCGAGCTTTGCAAGCTCGTCGAGCGGCGAAATCTCATGCTTCTGTTCGCCGAAGCCGCCCTGCATCGACTGCGCTTCCTGACTCGAGAGAGATTGTCCGACGGGAGCCATCGCACGAATCGCAGCATCGGCAACATCGGCCTTGATGTTCCACCCGCATTTGCGCGAGGTCTCGCCAATCAGCGATCTCGAACTACCGTCGTTTGCGGGGTACTCGATGCGAAATACAGTCTCGACCACGAGGCGCTGACAGCCCTCGAGTGCTGGGGTCGACAGATCGGCCTTGAGAAAATTCTCGACGGCTTCGTTGAAATATTTCTTGGCTTCGGTCCGCTGATTTTTGGAGAGGAAATCGAGGCCGATGGTGAAGCTGCGTTCGGAAGCACCAAGCACCTGACGGACCCGTTCTTCGGCTTTTTGGGCGACCTCTTCAGCCGACAAATTCTGTTGGGCGGATGCCGCGCCAGCCATCAAAAGCATCACGGCTACGAGGGCCGTGAACGATGTGGCATGGCTTTTAAAGGATTTGAATTTCATCTACCTGCTTTTGGAATCTTCGTATTTGCGGATCGGTTTAAGATTTAAAACGGTTCCGCCAGCATTTTGTTCCAGAAACCCGCCTAAAATCGCTGCGAAGCCTTCCAAATTCGAATGGCAAGGTTAACATGCCGGAAAAAGACGGGTCAAAACGGCAACTCCTCAAAAAACAAGTACTTAGGCGTTTAACTCTTTCGTTTTCCGACCTTTCCGCCGACAAGGGAGACCCCAAAAACTTCTCTCACATGGTCGACAAAAACGAATTTCAAATCTCTTCGGACCTCTTTCGGCAGGTCCTCGAGGTCGCGCTTGTTCGGCGCCGGCAGAATCACGGTTTTCACTCCAGCACGCCGCGCTGCGAGGACTTTTTCTTTGACTCCTCCAATCGGCAGGACATTTCCGCGGAGTGTGATTTCACCTGTCATTGCGACATCACTGCGGACTTTTTTCTGTGAAAGAACTGAGACAATCGCCGTCGCCATCGTGATACCGGCGCTCGGTCCGTCTTTCGGAATCGCTCCCTCGGGAAGATGCAGGTGGATGTCGAAGTTTTCAAAATCATCGATATCGATTCCAAGTTCAACAGCCCTCGACTTCGCATAAGAATGAGCAGCCTGTGCGGACTCCTGCATCACCTCTCCCAATTGACCCGTGAGCAGGAGCTTGCCCTTGCCCTTGGTTTTGAGTGACTCGATGAAGAGGATGTC
>CAXRBW010000047.1:0-2717 GCA_964228775.1 Pyrinomonadaceae bacterium
CGATCGCGTCCCTGAGCTCAACAACGCCGTCGCCCAGGTCATGGCGACCGAGAGACTTCTCGTAAAGAACCAAGAAAATCTCGAGAAGCAGATTGTCGATCTTGATTCGAAAATCAAAGCCGCAATCAAGCTTGGACGAGACGATATCGCTGCCGCCTACATCGGGCAGCTGCAGCAGGCACAGATTGATCTTGAGCGAACCAAGCTTCAGCTTGAGCAGGCACGCGTAACGTCGCAGCAGGCCTTGCATGCGAGGGACAGCTATATCGCCCACCTCAAGAGCAGGACGAACGAGGCGATGCAACTGATCAGTGTCGCCAAGCAAGCGAAACTTCAGGAACAGCTCGCACAGACGATGGGCTCGTTCAGCCTCGGGGACGATTCGACGACTTTCAATGAGATGCGCGACAAGATCGACCGAAAACTCGCCGAGGCCGAGGCCAAACTCCAGCTCGGGTCCGGATCGGTCGACAGTCAGATGATCGACATCGAAAGAGAGGCGATGAATCTGCAACTCGAAGACAAGCTTGCGCAATACAAGCGTCAACTCGGACTCCCTGCGGCCGGCGAAACCAAGCAGATTTCAGATGGCAGCCCCTCGTAACCCGGACCTCTCCAAAGACAGCCGTTTATGGCCGATCTCCTAAGGCAACCGAGCATCTCGCTGATACCGGAACCCGCCCTTTTGCGGACGGCGGCGCTTGAGCCTGCAAACCTCGTTGGCATCGCAGGGTTCGTCGCTGCAACTGCGATCACTCAAAGCATCTTCCCGCTGATTGCGGCGTTGGTTTGTGAGGCCGCTTATCTACTCATCTTCGCAAGAATGCCCTGGTACCGGCGCCGAGCCGAAGCACGAACTAGGCTCGCCTCGGCTCGCAAACTGCTCCCTGGACGGAACGAGACGATTGCGGGATTCACCAAAAAAGAACGTGAGGCCGTCGAGTCGCTCAGATGGCAGATGCAGAGAATTCAAGAGAACTATTTGAAATTCACGGGCGCAAAGGTCCTTCCCGCAAACCTGATTTCCTTGGAAAAGCGATGGGAGGATTTCGTCGACCTTCTCGACGTCTATCGCCGAAGAAAGCAGCATCTGCAATCTGTCGCCAAGGAACAGCTCTCAGATAGACTCACCGAGCTTGAACGCGAACACGGAACTACTGCCGATGAAAAGATAAGGCGCATACTCGAAACCGATATTGAAATCACGAAAAAACGACTTGCCTCATTTGAGGCACTTGAGCAGAGCGTTAGGCAGGTAGAGAGCGAACTCGAATCGATTGAAAATTTCTTCGGTTATCTGAATGGAGAAATTCTTTCGATGTCGACACCCGAAAAATTCTCATCACTCGATTTTGAGCATCTTTCGGATTCCATTGCGCTGACGAAGCAGATGATCGACGAAACGTCGGAAGTGGTCGGTCAGCTGGATGCTCTTGAAAGAAGAGCCCAATCCTGACAGATACAATCACTCCTCACCGCCAGTGCGCCGACCAAAGGCCATGTGCACCGCCATCGAAAGCCACCATAAAGCGAAAGAAATCCCAGAGAATGCCCATCCGATTTGGGAGGTCAATTCAGAATCCGCGAAGAGTCCGATGAGGATGGTGGGGATTCCGAGGAGGCTTGCCGGCAGCAGGGTCATCCGGGCTCTCGCAGTGAAATGGGCGACCTGAATACGTCTCACCTCACGAAACAGGTAGTCCTCATCGCCATTCAGTCGATCGAAATATTCTGCCTCGCCCTCAGTCCAACGCCTAAGTGCATCGGTCGGAGCGATTCGGGAGGCGGCCCTGAACATGAGAATCACATGGGCGAGCTTGCCCTCGCGAAACGAAATTTCAGCAAGACCGCGGAGGGCTCTGAAATTTTCCTCGACAGTGTCAGCAGCATTGCGAAAGGCGTTTCGCGCTCGTTCGCGGTGACCGAAGAGAAAATACATTTCTCCAATCCTCGCAAGCAGTTCGTGTTTCCCTTCAGCGCGTTGCTCGGCAAGACGGAGCATCGCCGACGCGCGTCGCCTGAGCCTGGAGTCTGCTTTCGCCTGACCGATTGTGAAAAGACATTTCGACGCATCGAGCAGAATTTCCGAATCCTTAGGATGGACCTTGAGTGCCCGCCGAAAGACCTCGAACGATCTCAGCAGGCTACCTGCCAGTTTCAGGCGATTACCGAGACTCCGCATTGCGTTTGCGTCGAGAGATTTGGAAATCAGCGGCTCCCTAGTCTCGGAGGCCGTAGATGATTCCCTCAGCGAGCGCTCGAGTGTTGTGCTCTGTGAGTCGAGGTACTCGCTGCTTGGGACCATGATTTCATCTGCCTCCTCGTCTGCCGTGAGACTTCCGAGCAAATTGTCCCTGATTTCCCGAGATCGAACATCGAGGGCGTCATCCGCAACATTGGTCAACAATCCACTCACGAAATCACTTCCCGCCCGATCACCGAAGACGAAAGTCCGACCCCGGCTCAACACCGTCACTCGGAATCCGTAAACGACCTCGCCCCCCTTGAAGCGTCCACGGACGGCCTTCGTTTCGACCTGCTCGATATCTACAAACTTCATTTCCGCATCACGCGTCGTCATGCGACACCAGGGAGTGAAGACAAAACCCGTTCGGACGATTCCGCTTGGGCCGAGAGTGATGCGGTCGGTCAGAAGACCAATGAACGAAACAGCTGCAGTGGCTAGAAAAACTATTGCGAGGATGTCGGATTGAAAA
>CAXRBW010000048.1:0-6049 GCA_964228775.1 Pyrinomonadaceae bacterium
AATACTTTTATTTTCGGGTCAGATTGAATTTGTATCGTAAATGGGAAGAGTCAGAGTTCACCAACATGTAAATCCGCTGGCCCCGTACTTTCGGTTCACACCCGAAGCCCTGTCTCTCGAAAAAAGCTTTGAAAAACCACAAAACCCGCTTTTCCTCGACATCGGTTCCGCTCGGGGCCGATTTCTTTTGCAGATGGCTCAAGATCATCGCGATATGAATTTTCTTGGTATTGAGATTCGGGAGCCTTTGGTTGATGAAGCGAATCGTCTCTCGAGGGAACACGGACTTACAAATCTTCACTATGTTTTCAATAACGCCATGCTTTCCTTGGACAAGGTCTTAGAAAACCTGCCTCCTGGGATACTCCAAAATGTGACCATACAGTTTCCGGATCCATGGTTTAAGAAGCGTCATGCCAAGAGAAGAATGGTGACACCGCATCTCGCCCGCACGGTCACCAGTCATCTTTCAAAAACCGGCAAACTCTTCATTCAGACTGACATTAAAGCTCTCTTTGATGAAATGATTTCTACATTTGTCAGTTTGGAAACGCTTATTAAGAAAGATATTGATGAAAATCCATTTGGAGTTAGAACCGAACGGGAAATTGCCGTTGAAGAGAAGCAGTTGCCTGTATACCGGGTGCTATTCCACCGCCAAGAACCCCTCGTTTGACTGTTAATTAATTGTGAACACTCACTCGAAACAAGCACATCGGCTATCCCACTTCATTCCACTCAAATTCGAAAACTCCCAATAAAATTAGGTGATTCAGGAAATTATTCGAAATGAGTGCCCTAACTGAATTTGCGGACCTCTCAACATCAATCGCAAACGGTTGTCCTACCAAACCGCATTGGATATAGTTTTCCTTAAACACGACCACATTAAGTTCAGTCAGTTAAGGAGAATTTTTCAAATGGCTTTCAGTTTGATCCCTAAGGAAGACGCCTATTTCACACTTTTTTCCTATCTTGGAAACTCGATGAAGGAAGCTTCAACCGCATTGGTTGATATGTTTCACGACAAGCCTGAGTTCTTTGAGGCTCATTGTAAGAAAATTAAGGATCTTGAACATGCCTGCGATAGTCTTACCCACGAAATTTCCACCAAGCTTAATAAATCCTTCATTACCCCGTTTGACCGAGAAGATATATACACGCTAACGGTGGCGCTTGATGATGTTTGTGACTACATTGATGCGTCCGCGCGGGCCGTTGTTATGTACAACATCACAGAACTCAGCCCCAACGCGAAACATCTCGCCAAAATCATACAGAGCCTGACGATGGAGGTAAGCGGCGCTTTGGACATACTTGCGAAGCCCCTTGGTATGCGCAATCACATCGTTGAAATCCACCGCCTTGAAAATGAGGCCGATGACGCATATTTCCGTGCAATAGGAGACCTGTTTCAAAACAATCAGGATCCAATTTCGGTCATTCGTTTGAAGGAACTCTACGAGATTCTGGAGAACGCAACTGACCGTTGTGAGCATGTTGCTAACATCATCGAAGCAATTGTTTTGAAACATAACTAGAAAAAAGTCACTGGCATAGCCGCATAGATTCTATGGAACCGTTAACAATTCTAGTTATTGCCATCATCATCATCGCGCTGATTTTCGATTTCACGAATGGCATGCATGATGCGGCAAACTCGATAGCCACAGTAGTCTCCACCCGAGTGTTGTCTCCAGGAGTTGCCGTTATTTGGGCGGCCTTTTTCAACTTCATTGCGTTTGCAGTCTTTGGAACCGCCGTTGCCAAAATGATTGGTGGCGGTATGGTGACATTGAAGCCGATTCCCCAAGAGTTCCATCTTTGGGTACTTCTATCAGGACTTGTAGGAGTAATCACTTGGAACATAATTACCTGGTATCTCGGACTTCCTACATCTAGTTCCCATGCGCTTATTGGTGGATATGCAGGCGCTGCGATTGCTGGATCACTTTTTGCTGGAACAGGCGGCTTCAGTGTCATAGTCCCTCAAGGCTGGTACCTGATGCTTTCTTTCATCATAGGCGCCCCGTTGATGGGACTTGCACTCGGACTGACTATGATGGTTGCCGTAACATGGCTATTCCGCCCTGTTCAGTATTCCACTGTCGACCAGACCTTTCGTGTCGGACAACTCGTCTCCGCCGCCGCCTATTCCCTCGGCCATGGTGGCAATGATGCTCAGAAGACAATGGGAATCATCACAGCTGTTTTGGTCGCAGGTGGTTTTCTTGTCTCAGGACCGGACGGGAAACTTCCCGAAATACCGCTTTGGGTGGTTCTTTCGGCGCACGCCGCAATCGGACTCGGAACACTTTCAGGTGGTTGGAGAATCGTTAAGACGATGGGATCGAAAATCACCAAGCTCCAGCCCGTCGGTGGCTTCTGTGCTGAAACAGGTGGTGCAATTACCTTGGCAATCGCAACTCATTTCGGGATTCCAGTTTCCACTACCCACACTATAACCGGAGCGATCGTTGGTGTTGGTGCCACAAAACGACTTTCTGCGGTTAAGTGGGGAGTTGCTGGCCGTATCGTTTGGGCGTGGGTTTTAACCATTCCAATGTCGGCTCTCATCGCCGCCGCAAGCTACTTCATAATCATTGAAGTCGAACAATTCATAATCAGTAGAATTTGAGCCTAAGACTAAATGGGAAAAAGCCGGAGGATTCCGGCTTTTTATTTCTCAGAAATTTGTCACCACATTAGTCGATATCATCGAGCCATTCTCCGAGGAGTCCTTCCGAACTTCGATGTAAAAGAGTATGCCTGTGCAGCACGGTCAGTAGGGCAACGACCGGAATCGACAGGAATACACCGAGAATGCCACCTACCTGTTCACCCGCTAAAACCGAGAGGATGATGGCCAACGGATGAAGGTGAATGCCTTCCCTGATAATCCTTGGATAGGTCACGTAGTCATGGATGATACGAAGGACGACTAGGAAGATGCCGACATACACGCCAGAGTGAACATCTCCGAAGCCGGTCACTAAGGTGACAGTGAGTCCTATCGTAAGTGGTCCGATAAGTGGAACGAACTCAAACACTCCGGCAAGAATGCCGAAAAGAAGTGGATATTTAACCCCTAGAATATAGAAGCCGATAGTGCAGACTACCCCGATTACTAAACATGAAATCAACTGTGCTCTTGTGTAGGCAGAGAGCGTGAGGTTCGCATCGTTCAAAACCGCCTCAGTCCGCCGTCTCCATTTTCCATCTGGAAAAATACCGAGAAACAGCTGTTTTATGGCATCCACGTCTTTGAGAAAAAAGAACGCGAGAATAGGTATAAGGAAAAGCCATGGCGAATAGGTGACCATTCCCAGAGCCAAATCTCCTAAAACAGCCGCCGCCCGTTCGCTCGCAGCTGAAATGACGGTCTCGGTTTTTTCTGTGACTGCCTCTTGAAGCCACTTCGACGGTCGCATCCTTTTGAATGTTTCATTTAAGCCCCGCAATTTCTCTTGAGCTGCAGAGGCATACTCGGGAAAATTCTTACTGAAATCGGCACCTTGATCCGCAATTTTCGGCGCCAAGACTCCAACCGCGAATCCAAGAACAGAGAAGACTATTAGATAGGCAATTGAGATTGCTAGCCATCTCGGCATCAACCTCTCGCTTGCCCTCAACCTGAAGGGCAGCTGAATAAGTCGAACCAACGGTGCCAAAAGATAAGCGAAGAAAATTGAGAGCACAATAAGCAAGGCTAGATGCCCGATTGAGCTTGCAATGTCACCTAGAAATCCCGCGACACCGAGAATGATGAGAGTAATCACCACTACCCTGGCTATTGATGCAAACGACGGACTTGAAGGATCAAGAGTAACTTTTATTGTCTCGTCGGATTTTTGCCTCTCATTATTTTCCATTCCTTTTACCTCCAGGAACTATCACCGTCCATCGATCTTCGACACAGACTCTGATTTGTCTTCAACCACAAAACGACTGCGCCAAGTGCTCAATGTTTGAGAAGGTACGACAAATGAACTGCCGAATACAAACGTTTTTCCATCATCAGAGAGTACCTTTCGATTCAGCTCTCTCGGAGTACTCTTTGATAGAAAAACCTTGTCTTCAGAGGTAATCAAGCCTCCATCTTTCCTTCTTATCAAGAAAACAAAGGGCAACCTGGCCGTTTTCATATCCCGAATCTCTTGTTCACTATTCGAAACGACCCGAACGTCGCCGTTTGGTCTCATGTTTGGTGTGGAATTAAGAACCCGTTGGTCAGCTCCGCAACCGGCAGCAAAGGCGACTAGCGAAGTCAGAGGGAACAATATTTTACGAAAAGACTGCATCGGAGTTTACTGCGCGAGATTTAATCCGAGGCTCTCTTCTCAGCAGTTATTATTTCCAGGATTTTTGCGTCGTCATCCTCAAAGACCACTTTCATCTGGCCCGCTTCAATCCCTTTCCGCAACATCAATTCATTTTCTTTTGCATCAGAAAATATGAATCGGGCACCAAAGTTCTCTCTGATTAGTTCGGCGGCGTCATCGTGACTGCCGGAAGTGATCTCTACCATTAGCTTGAAGAGTTCCGGATTCACAGAATAAAGATAATTGGGATCGAGGCCGTAGACATACTGGTGATTCGTGTCGACGAAAAACAGTTTTGGAAAATCGTCCCAATTGCAATTAAAAATTCGTTCACCTTTAGGGATATTTAGTCGCGCCCAATCCCCTGCGCCTCGATACTTCTGATCGCCGTCATTGGCAGAAATTGTCTCGATGATTCCTTCCTGACGAACTGAAAACACATTTCGTATCAGTGGCCACCCCTTCCATCCGTCACCCGCATATGGCCTCAAGTCGATGCCATTCACATTTATTAGAGTCCACCCAAAAAAGAATAGGCCGAGACCCCAAGCAATATAAGTCCTCCGCTGCCTCCATCTACTAAGTTGGATTTTAGAATCCTCATCAAGTAGCGGTTTCAAATCCTGGAGGAATTCAGGTGGAAGACTATGTCGAGGCTGAAAAAAGAAATCCTTGATGCTGAAGGAGGCAAACAGAATTGCGAATGGAGGAAAGTATTCAGCAAACCTCTTTGACCTGAACTGTGCAGCCAAAAGAATTGTGACGAAGATCAAAAGGAAGCCAGATTTCTCAGGTATCTGATTTTGTCGAAACGTGAAGAAAATGTAACCGATGAGCATTGCTCCCATCGCTACCGGAAAATAAGTAAGCATCTCCTGAGCTGAATATGGGTACCATTCCCCGCCAACAGAAACTATGAAATCTCCCGCAACATTGAATTTAGTGGCGAAATGCTCGTAGAAGAGTTTCAGATTATCCGGGAAGTATGGATTTATCACATTGCCCAAGATCAATCCGAGTCCCGAGTAAAATATTGGCTGCCACTCAAAGACTCTTTCATTCCAAACGATCAAGCCGGTCCAAATAACTGCTGCAATAAACAGGAGGGGAAATAGGCTATACGTCCATACAAATAGGAACATCAATGGCAGCAGCCAAAGATATCTGCGTTCGAATAGCAACACAATTCCGATTACTGTGAAGACAATTGTCAGCGGCGGCGCTTTTGCCATGTTCATTCTGTAAAAGAATGGGCTTGCGCAGGCCATCAATGCAAAGAGCCAAACAAGGAGATATTTGACGCGATATCTAAATAGGAGCCAGTAGATAGAAAATACCGACCCTGATCCGAACACCACGGCCGCCACCTTCGCAGCCGTTACATCATCGAAAAACCACAGAAATGGAATTTGTAGGAGATGGAAAAGATAGTGGTGGTCTGCATAACCTTCAGGGTTGAGAACCGTCAAAGGTAGCCAATCGAATTGTGGAAGCAGTTGTCCACTCTTCATTGATTCCCAAAGAAGAGAACTCCACCTGATGTGATAGTAGCCGTCAAAATCACCACAACAAATTGCATCGGTTGCGAATTGAAGTCGCCACATCGTCCCAACGATGATGAAAAGTCCAAAAAATAGATAAACCCATCTCATCTTCTCCTCAGAGAATAAGAACGATCGGAGCAGTGTAATAAGTCCACCACCTTGTATGGCTTTGGCATTTTCTTT
>CAXRBW010000049.1:0-9673 GCA_964228775.1 Pyrinomonadaceae bacterium
TTATTGTTTCGTCGAGGGAGCAGGCTCCGGTAACCGAACGATGACCGAGAATCCATCTAGTCAAGGAGAAATCGGACACGCTAAAGCGGTGAAGGAAATGTTTTCCGGCATCGCGGGCCGATACGATTCACTCAATCATCTACTTTCGCTAAACATCGACAAGAATTGGAGGCGACGCGTGAGACAAGAACTCGCGGATGTTCTGGAGTGTCCCGAGGCCATCGTTCTTGATGTCGCATGTGGAACCGGTGATCTTTCGGTCGAACTTCAGGAAAATGCATCCGCGACCGTTGTGGGCACAGACTTCTGTCGGCCCATGCTATCGGTGGCGGCTGCAAAATCGAATGGAATGGCGCGGCGCATTCCCCTCATCGAGGCAGATGGGATGAATCTGCCTTCGGCCTCGGAGTCATTCGACGCGGTGACGATTGCCTTCGGGCTCCGCAACTTTGCCAACTGGTCGAACGGACTCGTTGAGCTTCACCGCGTTTTAAAGCCCGGTGGACGGCTTTTGATACTGGAGTTCTCAGCACCCGTTTTGCCTGGCTTCCGACAATTGTTCAGGTTTTATTTTTCATACATCCTGCCACGCATCGGCGGCATGGTCAGCGGAAGCCGTGGCGCCTACGAGTACCTCCCTGATTCCGTCTCGCGCTTCCCCGACCAACGAGGGCTAGCGGAGCTCATGCGGAAAGTCGGTTTTTCTGATGTAACATACCGAAATCTCACTGGCGGAGTCGCCGCAATTCACGTTGGCGTGAAGTGAATCGGTTTCAATGAGCAAAAAGCTGATCAGTTTTGGCAAACGTCTGGCGACAATTGCTTTCGTCGTCTGGACGGTCGTCTCTCTGGTGACACTTCTGATGGAGCTCGTCCCGGGAGACCCTGCGAAAGCGATACTTGGCGACAATTTCACTGAAGAGCAATACAACTCCTTTAAGAGAAAACACGGCCTCGATAAGCCCGCTTTCTTCTTTTCAATTTCCCAATCGAACGGCGTCATTTGGCACGGTCTCGACAACCGCTATGCGAATTATTGGAAAGGTGTACTTTCCTTTGATCTCGGTCGGTCTTTCCGAACCGATCGTCCCGTCGTCGACATGATCCTGGAGCGCTATCCGAACACGCTATTTTTGGCACTATCAGCGATGTTGGTTTCGATAATGATTGCGTTACCACTAGGCGTTCTTTCAGGATCTCGAAAGGGCTCTCTTGTAGATAGCTTTTCATCGGTCTTCGCTCTGATCGGGATTTCACTGCCCGGTTTCGTCATCGGCCCCGTGCTCGTCTACCTATTTGCCGTGAAGTTCAGGATTTTCAGACCGACGGGCTCTGCCAACATTGAGGATGTCGTACTGCCCGCCATCGCACTCGGGGCCGCGCTATCTGCAATATTGACCCGAATGGTCCGTAGCTCAGTAATAGAAGAGATGCGGGAGGATTACGTGCGGACTGCGAGGGCCAAAGGACTGAGCGAGTGGAAGGTGATTCTCAAGCATGTCCTTAAAAACGGATTGATCCCTGTGGTCACAGTGCTCGGCTTGCAGCTCGGTGTACTACTCGCGGGAGCAATCATCACCGAAAAAATATTCAGCTGGCAGGGACTCGGTCTTCTCTTGGTCGAAGACGGCATTAACAAACTCGACTATCGAGTTGTGCAGGGCTGTGTGCTGGTCATAAGCCTCACCTACATTCTTGCGAACAATTTGACAGACTTCGTCTACAAAAAACTCGATCCGAGGATCAGACTTTCCTGAAATGAACGTACGGGCCTACATCGGAATGTTCTTTGTCATCGCGATCATCCTCGTCGCGGTGTTCGCAACATGGCTTTCACCGTACGATCTTGGGATAACCCCCAATCTTGCGAACAAATTCGCGTCGCCATCCCTCACGCATCTGCTCGGCACGGACCATCTTGGGCGTGATGTCTTTACAAGGGTCATTTATGGCGCCCGGATCTCTCTTGAGGTCGGCCTCATCACGGTCACTATTTCCGCCATCATTGGTATTTTGATTGGCTCTATTGCCGGCTTTTACGGCGGATGGATCGACAGTTTTCTTTCGGGTTACGTCTTCAATGTTTTCCTTGCCTTCCCAGGACTGCTTCTTGCCATCGCCCTTGCGGCATTCGTCGATGAAAGGGCTCTTGTCTCGACCCTGGTCGGGACCGAAGCCGCAGAGACGCTTCTAAATATCTTCGGGCGTGGATTGATCAAGATCTTGATTGCGCTAACGATAATTGGATGGGTCGGATATGCGAGGGTCATCAGAGCTCAAGTGCTAAAGGTTCGTGAATTAGATTTCGTTACCGCTGCAAGAGCTCTCGGGGCGAGTGATCTACGGATACTCGTGATTCACATTCTTCCGAACGCGATTCAACCACTGATTGTGCAAGTTTCGCTGGGCATGGCCGGTGCGGTTTTGAGCGAGGCTTCACTATCGTTTCTCGGCGTAGGAGTCCCCCCGCCTGCTCCGAGTTGGGGCACGATGATTGAAGAAGCGCGGGATCTGACCACGCTATATGTCGCCCCCCACGTGCTCTTCGTCCCTGGAATCGCTATCGCACTGACAGTGCTCGCCTTCAATTTTATTGGTGACGGCTTACGGGAATATCTAGATCCGAAACAACGGAGAAGGTGAGGAGTTGAGATGAAACACCGAATCTTCACGCTTTCAGAATCGTCTGCCACCATCGAACTCGGTTCAAAAATCGACCCGGACGTTAACCGCCATGCGATAGGAATCGCCCAATTCCTCTCGGATCACCCTTTTCCCGGGTTCATAGAGGCGGTTCCGGCCTATTCTTCAGTAACCGTCCTCTTTGACCTAATGGAGGTCAGGGATGTCGCTAATGCATCAGCGCACGAATTCGTCTCCGCGCGGCTCGAAGAGGCCTCGCGGATGGCAATTTATATCGAACCAGACCATACGAAGGAAATAGAAATACCGTTCACAGTCGGAAAGGAATGCTCACTGGATCTTGGAGTAGTTGCTGCCGAAAAAGGAATCAGTGAACAAGAGGTTATCGAGATCTTTATCTCTCGTCCATATCGCGTATACATGCTCGGGTTCCTCCCCGGATTCGCGTACATGGGCGGAGTTGATGAACGTATTTCAGTTGCACGCAAGGCGAGTCCGAGACTGAAGGTCCCGGCCGGCAGTGTTGCGATTGCAGGTTCTCAGGCGGGCATCTATTCGCTACCTTCGCCGGGGGGTTGGCAAATTCTTGGCAGAACCGATGTCGACCTTTTTTCGCCGACAAAAAAGGTTCCATGTCTTTTTTCACCGGGGGACACGGTCAGGTTCGTTCTGAAATAACCGATGGGAATTTCAATTGCTAAACCAGGGATCCTAACCACCGTCCAAGATCTTGGACGAATCGGTCTTGCCGCGTCAGGAATCAACCGAAGCGGAGTCATGGACCGAGTGGCCGTGCGATTGCTGAATGCACTACTTGGAAACGAAGAGCATTCGGCAGTCCTCGAGATGCATTTTCCCGCTGCCGAAATCGTCTTTGAAGCGAAAACTGTTTGTGTGGTGGGTGGGGCAGACTTTTCACCCGTCCTCAACGGGCGGCCGATCTCGAATTGGAAGGTTTTCGTAGCCAACAAGGGTGATGTTCTCAAGTTCAAGGGGAGAAAGCTGGGAAGCTGGTGCTATCTTGCAGTCAGCGGAGGTTTCAAGGTGCCGCAATGGCACGGGAGCTCGAGTACGAATCTCGTTGCCCATTGTGGCGGCCATGAAGGAAGAGCCCTTATCAAGGGCGACAGGATAGCAGTCCATACCAATCGAAAATCCGCAGGGACTATTGGCAAAAGTCTTGCCCATGACATACTCCCCTGCTACTCAACGAATCCAATCATAAGACTGATTGAGAGTGGAGAAACACGTCAGCTGTCCAAGGAAACTCTAAAGCAGATGACAGCTACGACATTCACCGTAAGCATCGAAGCTGACCGAATGGGATACCGACTGTCAGGCACTCCAATCGCAACCAAAAAGTCATTTGAATTACTAACCTCCGCTGCGACATTCGGAACTGTACAATTGCTACCAGACGGGCAGCTCGTGATTCTCATGGCTGATCATCAAACATCTGGCGGTTATCCAAGAGTAGGGGCGGTCATCGAAGTCGACCTTCCGCAGCTGGCGCAGGCGTCACCCGGGAATCAATTAACTTTCGAGTTCGTGACAGTTGAAGAGGCGGAATTTGCTTTTGAGAAATTTGAGCGTGATTTAAGGATTTTGAAAACTGCGATTGGGGGACTCTCGTCTTGAGGAGGCTTGATCTCAACTGTGATATGGGTGAAGGCGAGTCTCCAGCGGAGCTAGAGAAAGATCTGCGTCTCATGGAATTCGTGACCTCAGTCAACATCGCATGTGGTTACCATGCGGGAAATCGGCAGGTAATGGAGGTGACTGCGATCGCGGCGGGCGAAAGAGGTATTGCGATTGGTGCCCATCCCTCCTACGACGACCGAGCCAATTTTGGCCGAGTCGAAACCAAGGCCTCGCCAAAGGAAGTGCATCGTGTTGTCATCAGCCAACTTACCGAACTATCGGATGTCTGTCATCGTCACGGCCTCAAGCTCAACCATGTAAAGCCACATGGAGCGCTCTATAACCGCTCGGCAAGAGACCGCGAAACCGCCGATGCCATCGCTGAGGCAGTCCATGCATTCGATCGCGACCTGATTCTTGTCGGCCTCTCAGGAAGCCAGTCCCTCGAGGCCGGTCAACGTGTCGGATTGCAAGTTGCGGCAGAAGCCTTCGCAGACCGAACTTATCTTGATGACGGTAGCTTGACGCCGAGGAGCGACGGGCGGGCTATGATCGAGAATGTCGAGGAGTCAGTTAATCAGATTTCCTCGATTGTAAACCGTGGAATTGTGACGAGTATAAATGGAAACACCGTTGCAATTGCCGCTGACACCATCTGTATTCACGGCGATGGAGCCAATGCTGTCGAATTCGCAGGAGCACTTCATTCCCTCATCAGTGCCCAAGGTTTCGAACTTGCAGCAATGCGTCGAAAATAAAAAGGCCCCCGAAGGGGCCTTTTCCATTATGGGCACCGGCTATTCATCAGGGGCATTATACTCACCGATGTAGTTCTCAAATCTCGTAAACCGACTGACGAAGGTCAGAGGGACGAGTCCAGTCGGCCCGTTTCGGTGCTTGGACACAATCAGCTCGGCTTTACCACTATCTTCCTCGAGTCTCGTGTAGTATTCGGGCCGATAAATGAACGCGACAACGTCGGCATCTTGCTCGATACTTCCCGATTCACGGAGATCAGACAGCATGGGCCGCGGGGGATTCCTCGCCTCAGGAGCGCGCGACAACTGCGACAGCGCAATCAGCGGCACGTCAAATTCCTTTGCAAGGGCCTTCAATTCTCTTGAAATCTGTGAGACTTCCTGTTGACGAGATTCCGTTCTCTGCGAACCTGACATGAGCTGCAGATAATCGACGACGACCAAATCCAATTTCTTTTGCTCGGTCTTCAACCTACGGAGTTTTGCCCTCATTTCCATCGCCGAAATTCCCGGCGTGTCATCGATAAACATCCTCGTACTTGCGAGTTCGCCAATCGCCTCGGCAAGACGGGTCCATTCCTCTCTGATCAGAACTCCGCCACGGAACCGCTTCTGATCGACCCTAGCTTGAGCACTAAGCAAACGGGTGACGAGCTGATGCTTCGACATTTCAAGAGAGAAGACGGCTACAACGGCACCGCCTTTCACGGCGCAGTTTTGTGCCAACGTGAGCGCGAACGCTGTCTTTCCCATTGAAGGACGGGCGGCGATGATGAAGAGATCAGATTTCTGAAGTCCTGAGGTGAGGTTGTCTAGTTTCTCGAAGTAGGTCTGCAGGCCTGTGAAAACTCGATCGTTGTTTTCCGCATGCTGCCTCACCTTTTCGATAACCTCGGTGGCAAGAGGCTCCAAGGGACTGAATCCGTCCTTGAGTCGCGCATCCCCGAGAGCAAAGATTTTCTGCTCCGCCTGTTCAATGACCTGGTCAGCGGCCTCCTCCTCGGAAAGTGCCAAAGAGGCGATCTCGTTGGCTGCCTTCACCAAATTCCTCAGCATCGACTTGTCTTTGACAATCTTCGCGTAGTCCTTGATGCGTGAGAAGTGCGGAAGACCGTAAGTCAGTGCTGAGATAGCGGCGACACCACCGATGGCATCGATTCCGCCATCTTTTTTTAACTCTTCTCCGATGACAATCGGGTCGATATTGTCACCGCGCTCAAAAAGCGCAAGCATCGCCGCGTAAATCCTTCGGTTGAGTGGTGAGTAAAAGTCATCGACCGTCAACACCTCAATGGCCTCTGAAAGAAGGGAGTTGTTGAGCAATATGCCCCCAAGAATCGCACGCTCGCTCTCGCTGCTCGAGGGCAGAGCGCGGTCCAAGCTTCTTTCTCTAAGCACTTCTCTATCGGGGGTCGCCATATACTCCTGCCTTTAGGGGATTGATAATTTACAACGGATTCCTAATCGTGTCTAACTGGTCTCTAAAAAGCCGAAAGACCGCTGATTAACAACGGTCTCCGGCAAATGAAATCCACATGACCGGGCGTCTGACCCGGGTGACTGGAATCCTACTGCTGGGGCGCTGCCTCTTCCGATGCGGGCGACTCGGGAACGAGCACGCCTCCTTCCGGGGAGACAGTTACCGGGAGCTTGATAACCACTTCGCGATGAAGTTTCACTCCCACCGAAAACGTCCCGAGAGCCTTTATGGCATCCTTGAGCACGATTCGCTTACGGTCGATCTCATATCCCTTGGCCTTGATGGCATCGGCGATATCCATGGAAGTAACCGAGCCGAAGAGTGCGCCGCTTTCGCCGGCCTTCCTCTCAAAGCTGAGCTCGATTCCTTTCATCTGTTCGGCTTGAGCCTCTGCGGTCGCTTTCTCGGCAGCGGCCTTTTTGAGAAGAGCCGCTCGTTCGCCTTCGATCTGCTTGATGTTTCCCTTCGTGGCGAGTGTTGCCAAACCCTGGGGCAGAAGGAAGTTTCTAGCGAATCCGGCCTTCACCTTGACGATTTCGCCACGTCCGCCGACATGGTCGATATCTTCACGCAATAAAACAGTTGTGTGTGCCATTTCTTTTACTTCCCTCCTTAATCCGCAACGAACGGCAACAATGCCATGCTGCGGGCGCGCTTGATCGCCTTGGCGATTCGGCGCTGGTCCTTGGCAGAAATTCCCGAAATGCGACGTGGCATGATTTTTCCACGCTCAGGAATAAAGCCTTTCAAATAATCGACATCCTTCCAATCGACGTATTCCGGAACAACGCGGCGCGGGCGACGTCGCTGGAAGCGACGGGGCATTTTCTCCATCCCCTGCTCGAGACTGCTCTCAAGATCCACCGATTCACGGTCAGTCATTTCTCTGTCTTTCTCAATTGCCATGATCTTACTCCTTACTGATTGTCCTCCGCCGCGGGCGCAACACTTGCCGCTCCACGGGTCGACGCCTTGCGTTCACGCTTAGCACGCATTTTGTCGGCGGCCTTACGGTCCTCGTCGACACGAACCGTTATGTAGCGGATTACGGCGTCGTTGACGCGCATTCTGCGCTCAAGTTCGGCGATCTCCTGACCCGATCCGGCGATTTCGAGAAGCACATAGATGCCCTCCGATTTCTTGTTGATCGGATAGGCGAGTCTTCTGCGACCCATGATGTCGGTCTTGACGATTTCCCCACCGCCTTTGGTAATGACGCTGGCGAATGATTCATTCAGCTTCGCGACGTCCTCATCAGCCGTTTCCGGCGTCATGATGTACATCACTTCGTAAACTCTGTTAGCCAATTCAGTATCCTCCTTTCGGCTTTCAAGCTCTGCTCTTTGGCAGAACTAGAAGGTTGCTTGTTTTCGCGGCACGGCCACGAATCTTCAATTGAACTCCCCCATCGCACTTTCGATTCCTTTCTCAAGAATCCATTCGACGGCTGAAGCTGCAAACTTAACAACATCATCGACCCGTGCCCTATCACCTGGAGCGAAGCGCTCAAGGACGAAATTGCTAACATCCGCGATTGGATGTTCTGGTCCGATGCCGACCCTCACCCGCACAAAATCCTCAGTGGCGATGCACGAGATGATGGATCTCAAACCGTTATGTCCACCGTGTGATCCCCTAGGTCTCACACGTATGGTGCCCAACGGCATTGCAAGATCGTCCGAGACTACTATCATTCTCGAAACTGCCCGATCCTGCTTTTTCAAAAAACAACTGAGCGACTCACCGCTCAAATTCATGAAAGTTTGTGGCTTGGCAAGCTCGACTGCTTTCGCTGCCAGCGCGCCTTGACCAATTAAGGCTCTGCATTCCTCACGCTTGACCGCGATTCCTGCTCGAACAGCCAACTCATCAATAACCGCAAATCCCAAGTTGTGCCTTGTACCCTCGTACTTGGTGCCTGGATTGCCGAGACCTACGATGAGCCACTTTTCTGAAGCCATACATCCAGCCATGGACGCCCATTAGCGAGCGCCCATACAGGTCACGATTAGGCTCCAGGCTTGGCGTCACCCTCAGGCGCCGCTCCGGCATCGGCGGCAGGTGCCGCTTCTGTCGCTGCCGGCGCTTCCTTCTTAGCAATCGTCACCGAGGCGACAACTCCGTCGCCTGCCGCATGAATCTCGAAGCTGCCCGCCGCGATATCCGAAACGTGAATCGACTCATTGACCCCGAGGTCGCTGACATCGACTTCGATGAAGTCGGGCGCAAGCGCGGGCTCAACAAGTATCTTCAAGGTTCTGATCGGCTGATTCAGAATCGCACCGTCCTCGGAAAGACCTGCGGCCTTTCCAATAAGATGGATGGGAACGGTAATTTCAAATTTCTCACCCTTTGAAATTCTACGAAGGTCGGCATGAATCAGTCGGCCCGTCAGCGGGTCGATTTGGCGATCCTGGAACATCACGCTGGAACTGCCCTGACCCGCGAGTTCTAATTCAAACACGGTGTTCTGTCCCGAATGTGACCTAAGCACCGCGGCAAGGTCCTTCAACTCGACCGCCGCCGCAACGTTGTCGGTTCCGCCGCCGTAAATCGAAACGGGCACCTTGCCTGCACTCCTGAGCCGGCGGGACACGTTCTTCCCGAGCTCGGATCTGACTTCACCCTTAACAATGAATTTGTCTTGCATAAGATTTCACCTACAAACTAAATAAACAGCGATGAGACACTCGTCTCGTCATGGATCGATTTGATTCCCGCGGCAAGCAGCCTCGCAACGCTGAGAACCTCGACGCGACCCTCGTTCTTCATCGTGTCGAACGCTCCGCCTAGCGGAATAGTGTTCGTGACGATGATTTTCTTAATCTTCGAAGCCTGAAGATTCTCTGCCGCCTTGCCCGAAAGCACCGGATGGGTGAAACAGGCGTAAACACCCTTTGCACCGTTCTCGTAGAGTGCGGCCGACACCTTGCAGATCGTTCCGCCCGTGTCGCACATATCGTCGACAATCAGACAATTCTTTCCTTCGACTTCTCCAACCACATTCATAACCTCTGCAACGTTGGCCTTTTCGCGCCGCTTGTCACAAAGTGCCATACCTGAGTCAAGTCGTTTTCCGTAGGCCCTCGCCCTCTCGGCGCCACCCGTGTCGGGGGCGACAACCACCAGGTCCTCAAGAGGATTTCTCTGG
>CAXRBW010000050.1:0-14292 GCA_964228775.1 Pyrinomonadaceae bacterium
GATAAATCGTGGAAACTCAGGCGGCGCACTCGTCAATCTGTCAGGCGAACTGATCGGCATCAACTCTCAAATCCTATCTCCCTCGGGCGGAAACATCGGCATAGGATTTTCGATTCCATCGAACATGGCCAAGGGAGTGATGGAGCAGCTTGTATCAAGCGGAAAGGTTCGACGCGGCATGCTCGGCATCAACATACAGGACATTTCTGAAGACGTCGCATCGAGTCTCGAACTGAAAGACGTGAGCGGTGTTCTCGTCAGTGGGGTCCGTGATGGTAGCGCCGCTGCGCGCGCTGGCATCAAACGCGGAGACGTCATCGTTTCTCTCAACGGCGAAAAGGTCGACAGCGGCAACGTACTGAGAAATAAAGTTGCGGCGACCGCTCCGGGAACAGAACTGACGGTCGGCATTTGGCGTGATGGCAAAGTCATCGAAGTGAAGGCGAGGCTCGATGAATTCGATCTCGCAGGTAACGCGCCGATGCAAAACGGCGGTTCCGGGGCAGAAGGCGGCAAACTTGGCCTCACTCTCAGACCCTTGACGCCCGAGATGGCAAAACGATCGGGGGCGCCCGCGGGCACCAAGGGACTTCTGGTGACCGAGGTCGAGCCAGACGGCGCGGCGGCCGAATCGGGAATCACTCCGGGAACGATAATCCTCGAGATAAATAAAAAACAGGTGACCGATCTCGAATCGGTTCAGGATGCTATCGGTGCATCAGGGGGACGGCCCGTTTTGCTACTTGTGATGAGCGCGGGGCGGACCGCCTACGTCACCGTCAGACCTAGATAGGCTTGATAAACTAAAAAGACCGTCCGGCAAGGACGGTCTTTTTGTTTGATATGGTCGGGATGGCGAGATTTGAACTCACGACCTTTCGCACCCCAAGCGAACGCGCTACCAGGCTGCGCTACATCCCGTAAAAGCGAACAATCAGATTAAAGTCGCGGGACCCCTTTGTCAACAAAACGGGGCGTAAAGACAGGGTTAGAACTTTTTATCGGCTAGCATCTTGCGAAGCTCGAGAATCGTGTTCGCAAGTTCCTCAATCGCCTGACGCTTATCCAGTGGTACGGAACTGGAAGGTGCTGATTCGGTGCGAAGCTCGTCTGAATCGTCATCGATCTCGAGATCAAGCGCACCGATGTCATCGTCGAAGAGAAGTCCATTCTCTGAAAGCTGGCTCGATTCGATTTCAGGACCCGGAGGCACAATCTTTAGCTTGGCGCCTTCCCTAGTGTCTGTCTGCAGTTTCTTTTTGGCACCCGCAATGGTGTATTGCTCCTCATAAAGGAGCTCTTTGATTCTAAGCGCAACCTCGACATCGCGACGGCGATAGCTTCTCTGGCCCGACCTGTTCTTCTGCGGCGCAAGCATTGGGACTTCAGTCTCCCAATATCTGAGGACATGGGCCTGCACGTCCACGATCTCGCAGACCTCACCGATTTTGAAGAAAATCTTCTCAGGAATTGAAACGGCCGGATGCCCCACTCACTACCTCGGATGTGTTAAAGTTTCGGCTTAGTAGCGTCGGCGTTATTGTAGGTACTGCAGGAGTTTATGTCAACGGAATCTTATGCGGTCCGAGTTTGATTTCATCGCAAAAATAAAGGCAATGGCATCGCGAAAGGACCCGACTTCGGAGCCGAACTTCAAAGGCGTCGGCGATGACTGTGCCGTCATCCCGAAAGATTCCCAAACAGACCTTCTGATTACTGCCGATCTTCTCATCGAGGATGTCGACTTCCGTCGCTCCTGGGCCGACCCCGAATCCCTCGGGCGAAAATCACTGAGCGTATCTGTTTCCGACATCGCGGCGATGGGGGGACGCCCCAAGTATTCCCTCCTGACGCTCGGCGGGCCAGAGGAACTCTGGGAGTCGGGTTTCACCGATTCGTTCATGACCTCATATCTCGAGCTCGCAAAGGGCATGGGCATCACACTTATTGGCGGAGATATTTCAAAATCTCCCGACCGATTCACGATTGATTCGATTGTCATCGGCGAAGTGGAAAAAGGTGGTGCAATCTTGAGGTCCGGTGCTGCAGTTGGCGACCTCATATGTGTCACTGGCTTCCTCGGCGGCGCGAGGGCTGGCCTTGAGCTGCTCGAGAGGGGCTCAAGCGACGGACTGATCTTCACAAATCTGATTCGAAGACAGAAGGAGCCCGAAGCACGTGTCGAGGAAAGCGCTGCACTTCGCTCATCGGGAGTGGTCACTTCGATGATCGACATCAGCGATGGACTCATTGGCGACCTTAGGCATCTCTGTGAGGAGAGCGAGGTGGGTGCTCGAGTCGACATCGGGTCGATTCCCGTCGACCCTGAGGTCCAAGCTGCAATCAGTGCGGAAGCGTTGACAGAAACTGGGTCGGGGACTGAATACGCCATTCGAGGCGGAGAAGACTTCGAACTTCTTTTCACAGTCGAACGTGACGGGCTCGAAAAACTCAAGGCCTCCTGCCCCGGCCTCCCATTCAGCGTCATCGGAGAGATGCAATCGGGCTCGGGGAAAATATCTCTCGTCGCGGCCGACGGCAGCGAGCAATCTCCTGATGCTTTTGGATTCGAACATTTCGGGCGATGATCCGCATTGAGACCCCGATGGGGGGCCTGTTCAAAAAATCAGAGACTTCGGTTAATATTGGGGCGTCTGATGGGGCTCGCCACAAGATATTGGGCTGAACCGATGTCGGCTGAGATCCTTTGAAAACGACCAGGAGGTGATTTCGTTGATTACAGGCAGAGTCCTGCTTCTGAATTATTCTTACGAGCCATTGGGAACAATCGGAGTTGCACGTGCCGTTTGCATGTTCTTCTCCGGAAAACTGAGCGTCGAGGAATTCGACGCGGATGGCGTCCTCAACTCACCCTCGACCTCGATACGGATACCATCGGTTGTTCGCCTCAGAAATTACGTCCATATAAAAAGACGTCGCCAAGAAACGACTATGAAGCGCGCGCGGATTTACATTCGCGACCGTTACCGCTGTCAGTATTGCGGTGATCACAACTCAGCTCGCGACTTGACCCTTGATCACATCCTGCCACGTGCCCAGGGTGGCGAATCGACTCCGCAGAATCTCGTCGCCGCGTGCGTCAAATGCAATCAACGCAAGGGCAATAGAACGCCCGACCAGGCAAGAATGCCACTCCTGACCTCACAAAAACTTCTACGCCTCGGGCTCGACCATGTGCTGCTCTGCCACTATGCTGAGTCGCGACCCGAATGGAAGAAGTACCTGTTCATCGACGAAAGCGGTGAGGAGACCTCCCTCATCGCAGCCTGAGTCCGACCAAACGTCTGGCAGCGGTCCGCATCGTGCGCGAGCCGCTGTTTTTCTTTTTGTAGTATTCTGTACCGACTGATTTATGCTGAGATTCCACAACACGCTGACTGGTCGCATGGAGGACTTCGTCCCGCTCGAGGGAAACAAGGTCCGTCTGTATATCTGCGGTCCGACAGTGTGGAACTTCGCTCATATCGGAAACTTCCGATCGTTCGTCTTCGGCGACATACTCAGGCGATATCTGAAGTTCAAGGGATTCGAAGTCGAGCATGTGATGAATCTCACGGACGTCGACGACCGAATCATCAACGAGTCAAAAAAATCCGATAAGACCATCCAGGACTTCGTGGCACCATTCATCGATGCCTTCTGGGAGGACATCGATGCACTTGGGATTGAGAGACCAGAGCATGCTCCGCGGGCGACGGAACATATCGCAGAGATGGTCGCGCTCATCGAATCACTTCTGAAAAACGGAAAGGCCTACGAATCCGATGGATCGATTTATTTCCGCATCTCGGCGTTCCCCGACTACGGAAAGCTTTCGAAAATAAGTTTCGCAGGCAATGAAACTGGCGGCAGTGGGCGCGTCGACACCGATAAATACGAGAAAGAGGATGCCCGCGATTTCGCCCTTTGGAAATTGGTTGGTGGCGATGAGACTCCAGGCTGGGACGCTCCGTTCGGCCGCGGCCGGCCAGGTTGGCACATTGAATGCTCAGCCATGTCGATGAAATATCTCGGTGAATCGTTCGACATCCACGGTGGTGGCATCGACTTGCAGTTCCCCCATCATGAAAACGAGATTGCACAGAGTGAAGCTGCGACGGGAAAGCAATTCGCCAAGTATTGGCTCCACGGTGAATTCCTCAAGATCGACAATGAGAAGATGGCGAAATCTCTCGGCAACGAGTACACGTTGAGGGATATTCTCGGCAAGGGATTCTCACCGCTCGCAATCAGGTATCTTCTGCTATCAGTGCCCTATGGCAAGCAGCTCAATTTCACATTCGAGGGATTGAAGGGTGCTGAAACAACGGTCGGCAGGCTGCAGCAGTTCCGAAGGCTCCTTGCCGAATCGCCCGCCGAGTCGGGGTCTGATAGCCGCACGGGATCAATGATTGAGACCGCGCTCGGCGAATTTGAGGCGGCGATGGACGATGACCTCAACACATCGGTGGCGTTGGCGTCGGTGCACAACCTCGTCCGCGAACTCAACAGCGTGATCGCATCTGATTCCCTTTTCGAGGACGACCGACAGACGGCTCTTCAAGCAGTCACGCGCTTCGATTCAGTGCTCGGAATCTTTGGCCAGCAGGCCGAGATACAGCTCGACGAGGAAATTGAGCGACTCATTGAGGAGCGGCAGGAAGCGCGCCGAAATCGCGATTTCGCCAAATCCGACGAGATTCGCGACCGACTGCTCGCCGAGGGCATCATCCTTGAAGACACGAAAGAGGGCGTGCGTTGGAAGAGGAAGTAATCCCCGCCAAGTCAGAATTAAATCAGAACAAAATTAGAGAGTGATGCCGTCACAGAGACGGCCGTCGACGCTCGTGTAGAAAAGGTCGACGTCTTTGAATGTGTCCGTCTCACGGCAGAATGAGCGGCATCTCGTGATGGGGCGTGAGTAGACATGCACACTGATGGCCCGCTGCCCGAATTCGCTGAGATTGAGAATCTGGTGAATGGGTTCTTCGAGCTCGACCTTGGCCGTGTTCGAGCCAGTGATGTCGAAGAGGCTCGTTTCAACTAGTCTGCAGGTGCCGGCGGACTCATCGAATTCCTCGACCGCAAAATTCTGCCCACGCAGCGTACCAGAGACGACACTCATCCAGCAGTTCTGATCAGCATGGTCATGGACTCGCGAAATCTGTCCTTGTTCCCAGCAAAGTGCCATGACCTCGAACGAGTCCTGCCGGTGAATCAGGTTGCGGGTATAGAATTTGTCGCTCCAAAAGAGGTACGGCGAAAGTGAATCCGTGTCGATCGGATTTGCAGCAAGGAACTCATAGACATTGTCGAGCGTGAAATTATGCTCGTCCAATTTTCTGAGTCCGGCCACTATTTCATCTATTGAAACCATTTCTCTTTTGCCCCCGATTACGGCGACCGAAAAGCATTCTAAACACCTTCCCTATCAGACCCAAATCGCACTCATTTTGATTTCGACTGACGAAGGAATTCGGCGAACTCATCTGCATCCCTTGTTAGCCCCGGGAAGGTGGAAACGGGACGACCCGATTGATCCAGAACCGCGTAGAACGGGAGGGCGACGGTTTGAAAAGTCTGTTCTTGAAAAAGCTGTTGCCGCTCGTAAACCTCACCGATGCCATCAGTAAAAAGTTTGACCCTCACGAAGCCATCGAGCTCTGCGCGAATCTCCGGACGAATGAACATGTTCGCTTCCATCCATCTGCAGTTGGTGCATGTGTACCCTGTGAAATCGATGAACACACGCTTGCCTGACAAGCGCGCCTCCTCGAGGGCGCCGTCCAGATCGTCCTTGCGCCACTCAAGCTCGCCCTTGCCTGCATTCTTTTCCGCCAGTGCGAGATCTGGCGGAAGGAATGATTCAAGTTCGCCGAGTCTCCGACCAGAGACTCCGAGGATTAGATAGCCCGCGGCCACGACCACCGAAAGTGTTGCAATAATTCGAATGGTACTCAGCCGCGCGCGTTCTGCTTCATGGGGAAATTTGAACAGGCCAATGAGGTATGCAGCGAGCGCGGCGGCGATGCCGATCCAAATCACAAGGACGATGGTTCGTGAAAATATGCCGAGACCCCACACAAGGTCGACGTTTGAGATGAATTTGATGGCGGCGGCGAGCTCAAGAAACCCCATCGCGACCTTTATTGAGGACATCCATGCGCCACTGCGAGGCAGACGTCCAAGTAAGTTCGGGGCAAGGGCGAGAATGAAAAACGGGACCGCAAAAACGGTCGAGAATGTAAGCATCCCGACGAGCGGTTTCTGCCATTCGCCTTGAGCGGCAGAGACGAGAATGGTGCCGACGAAGGGCGACGTGCACGTGAAGGATGTGACAGTGAACGTCAGACCCATCAAGATGGCTCCAACATATCCGCCCCCTTTCCCCTCTTTCGCCCGTGTCAGGGCATCAAGCTTGTTGACCACGCTCGATGGAAGACTGAGATCAAAGAATCCGAACAGTCCTAGTGCAAACGTGATGAAGATGAGCGCGATGATTATGTTGACCCAGGGATTCGCAGCGAAGAGATTGAGTCCCGATGCTCCGACTGCAACCGCGAGCAACATGCCGAGCATCGTGAATGTGAGAACTATGCCGAGCGCGTAGACGAAAGCGAGCTTTATCGAATGAACACGTTCGGCCTTCGCATGACGGGTGAAATACGACACCGTGATCGGAATCATCGGGAAAACACATGGCGTCAGCAGGGACAGAAGCCCAAGGGACGCGGCAAGAATCACAAAGCCCCAAATCCCCTCGGTTTTCTCGGCGCCGAATCGGACTATCTCCTGATTCTGCTGGGGCGCGGGGGCGATAACGCCTGACCTGCCAACGGTCACGGTCTTCGGCGGAAGGCAGACCCTGTCATCACAGACCTGGTAGCGGACTCTGACTGTGGCGTCGTCTGATGCGATTTCCGATTTGGCGCGAAGGGAAAATTTGAAGACGGCCGACTCATCGAAATAAGTAGTGTCGATTCCGAAATTCGGATCGAATTTTTTAATCGGCTTACCCGAAGTGATTGGTCCGATTAACTCTACCTGGGATTCGGCACCAACACTTATAGTCGTTGGTATCGGCCCACCCGCCGGCTGGTCTGTTGAATATAGGTGCCATCCCTTCTCTATTTCGGCGATGAGCTCGAACCTGTTTACCGATTCTTTTTCGAGGCGGGCCGGTGACCCCTCTTTCATTCTCAGTTCCCAAGTCACCGGACTCTGGGCAGTCGCCGTAACGGACAGGAACATTGTGGTGGCGAGCGCCGCAAGCAGCAGTTTCAAGGCGCTCGTTGAAAAATGACGGAAACTCATCGGTTGTCGAGAAAATGCAGAGATGTGCTTCGGTTTTACGTCCCGCATTTGGTTGAAATTCTCTAAATATTAACACCTAAGGTCTTACGAGCCCTGATTTTGCATAACATCATTGAATTTTCGTATAATTTCAGTTTGGAAAACGCTTGAAATTACCAATAAATCTGATGTTCGCGCCCGTTTCCGAGGGCCCGATCGGAGGTAGCTTTGCCCAAGACAACGACGGCCGCCAAAATGGCCAAGAAAAGTTCCAAATCCCCTTCTAAACCGAGGTCGAAAACCGCGTCGAAGAAGTCTTCTGAACTCCAGAAGGTCTTCGCCCACGTACCCGATCCTTCGATAGCTCAAAAAGAATACAGGCAGCGCAAAAAGTCGCAGCTCGCGATGATTCGAAAGACCGATAAGAAGCTTCTCGCTGAGATGCTCTATCAAATGGTTCTCGGACGCGTCTTCGAACAGAAATGCGCCGAGGTCTATCGAATCGGAATGATTGGGGGCTTCTGCCATCTCTACATTGGACAGGAAGCAATCGCGATCGGATCGATGATGGCGCTCAAGGAAGGCGACTACACCATCACTTCATACCGCGACCATGTCCAGGCGATGGTCGCAGGCATCGCCCCGGAAGAAGTTCTTGCTGAGCTTTACGGACGTGCGGGCGGCAACGTCAAAGGCAAAGGCGGCTCAATGCACATGTTCTCAAAGGAGAAGGGATTCTTCGGCGGACACGGCATTGTCGGTGGACAGATCGGCGTTGGCACCGGCATGGCCTTCGCCCAGAAATACAAAGACACGGATAACGTGACACTCTGCTTCTTCGGTGAGGCGGCGGTAAACCAAGGAATTTTCCATGAGTCGCTCAACATGGCACAGCTCTGGAAACTCCCGATTATCTATATCTGCGAAAACAACCAGTACGGGATGGGTACGGCGCAGGACAGGGCGATGTCGATTTCCAACATCGCCTCGAAGGGCGACGGCTATGGAATGGCGAATGAATTCGTCGACGGCATGGATGTGATGGCCGTCAGAGATGCGGTCCTAAGGGCCTGCAACCGCGCTCGAAAAGATTCCCTTCCGACACTTCTTGAGATTCGCTCGTATCGGTACATGGGGCATTCGATGTCCGATCCCGGAAAATACCGCACCTCTGAAGAGATCAAAAAGTATCAAGAGCGTGACCCGATAGCGCTGTTCAAGGACAGCCTCAAGGAAGCGAAGGTTCTCGGTGAAAAGGATTTCGAAAAAATCGAGAAGCGCGCACAGGAAGCGGTTGAAAAGGCTGTCCGCTATTCTGAGGAAAGCCCCTATCCGGACGAGAGCGAACTGCTCACGGACGTCATGCTCTGAGAGGTTTAGGACTTATGGCTGAGATGACAATGCGCGATGCGCTGAATGCCGCGCTTAGAGAAGAAATTCTGAGAGACGAAAACGTCTTTGTGATGGGTGAAGAGGTTGCCGAATACGACGGTGCCTACAAAGTCACGAGGGGTCTTTGGCAGGAGTTTGGCGACAAGCGGGTCATCGACACGCCGATTACCGAGCTCGGTTTTGCGGGCCTCGGCGTTGGTGCGGCGATGGCGGGGCTGAGACCTGTCGTCGAGTTCATGACCTTCAACTTCTCTATCCTTGCGGCCGATCAGATCATCAATCACGCTGCGAAGATGCTCTACATGTCGGGAGGTCAATTCAATGTCCCGATCGTCTTCCGCGGACCGAACGGTTCTGCTTTTCAGGTTTCTTCGCAGCATTCGCAGGCACTTGAGGCGATGTATGCAAACTTCCCGGGACTTAAAGTGGTAATGCCCTCGACGCCCGCTGACGCGAAAGGACTTTTGAAGTCGTCAATCCGTGATGACAATCCTGTGATCTTCATGGAGCAAGAGCGGATGTACGGAAACAAAGGTGAGGTTCCGGACGATCCCGATTTCTTGATTCCTCTTGGAGTGGCCGACGTTAAACGAGAAGGCACGGACTGCACCATCGTCGCAAGATCGATGACCGTTCCGATGTCGCTTCAGGCGGCGGAAATCGTCGAGCGTGAATATGGAGTATCGGTCGAGGTCGTCGATCCGAGAACGATCAAACCTCTCGACATCGACACAATCGTCGAATCGGTGAAGAAGACCAACAGGCTGATTGTCGCCGAAGAATCGCACTCTTTCGCTTCAGTCGGCGCTGAAATATCGCACCAGGTGATGGAACTCGCATTCGACCATCTCGATGCTCCGATCAAGAGGATTTCGACTGTCGAGGCCCCGATGCCATACGCCAAGAACCTTGAGGCCCTGGCGCTTCCGAGCGTCGACAAGATAGTCGATGCAATCAAAGAAGTCTGTTACTTGTAGTGAATGATCGGCGTCTGGAGAGATGACCTCTCTGCCGCCCATCGACTACCCCTAAATCTTATGGCCAATAAAATTTTAATGCCGAAGCTCTCTCCGACGATGGAGGAAGGTCAGATCTCGCGATGGCTGAAGAAAGAAGGTGATGCAATCGACGCCAACGAAACCATTGCAGAGGTCGACACTGACAAGGCGACGATGGAGATGACCTCTCTCGAGGCCGGCACCCTGCTCAAGATAATCGTTGGGGCTGGATCGAATGCGAAGCTCGGTCAGGTCATCGGAATCATCGGCAAGAAGGGCGAGGATTTCTCTGCCCTGCTCGCCTCGATCGAGGCAGCGCCTGCTGCGAGCACACCTGCCGAAAAACCGGCGCCCACTCCTGCACCCGCTGCGAAAGCGGTTTCGCTTCCGCCGATGCCCAAGCCCGCTCCGCCGCCCCCGCCCGCCGCGGCTCCTGCGAGCACGGGAAGAATGGTAGTCTCACCAATCGCTGCGAAGATGGCTGCCGAAAAAGGTGTCGATCTGCGCGGCGTGCGCGGCACCGGACCTGGCGGCCGAATCATCAAGCGAGACATCGAGAATTTGAATGGCGGCACATCGAAGCCCTCTTACAGTTACACGCCGTCGACTGTTTATGGGGCCTCTGCTTTCAGAGAAGAAGGCACCTCGAAGATGCGGCAGGTGATCGCCCAACGGCTCGCAGAGTCGATCGGCCCGATCCCAACCTTCTACTTGACCGTCGAAATCGAGATGGATGCCGTTCTCGGCCTCCGCAAGAAGCTCAATGAAGGATTGAATGACGCACAGAAAGTCAGCGTCAATGACATTGTGATCAAGGCGGCGGCCTCCGCGCTGGTGAAACATCCGTGGGTCAACGCCTCCTATCGTGATTCGAGTGTTCGCTTCTATGAGGATGCCGACGTCGGTGTCGCCGTTGCGATCGAGGATGGGCTAATCACCCCCGTCGTCCGTTCAGCGAACAAGAAATCGTTCGTTGAAATCGCACAAGAGGTCAAAGCACTCGCCTCAAAGGCAAGGGAGAGAAAACTCCAGCCGGAAGAGTACACCGGTGCGACCTTTTCGATCTCAAATCTCGGGATGTTCGGCATCAAGGAATTCACAGCGATTATCAATCCACCCGAGGCTGCAATCATCGCCGTCGGTGGAGCGGAACAGGTTCCGGTCGTCAGAAATGGCGAGATAACGATACGCAGTGTCATGAATGTGACGATGAGCTGTGACCATCGGGTAATCGATGGTGCGACGGGGGCAAAATTCCTGCAGACCTTCAAGGACATGCTCGAGCATCCGGCTCTCATCTTGATCTAGCCATCACCCCTCTTCCCTTTCCAGGGCGGAAGATCCTGATGGACTTTCGCCCTTTTTATTTTTAATTGAGTAGAACTAGCGAGAAAAAGAGAGATGTCGCGGCACATATTGCACTGCTATGCGTGCAGTTTTTCTTTGGCACCTCCACCGTGCTCGGTAAAAATGCACTCGCCGTCTTCCACCCCTTTTCGATTGTCGCTTTCCGTATCGGCATCGCCGCCGTGGTCTTCGCCACGCTCCAGCGTATGAGGGGCACGCTCGCGCTGTCAGACAAGAAGGACTATCTGAGGTTCGCCTTGTTCAGCATCTTCGGAATCAGCGTCAACCAGCTTCTATTCTTTGCAGGTCTCCATCGAACGACTGCGGTGAACACCTCGCTCATCGCCGTGACCATTCCGATATTCGCTTTCATTGTCAGCATCGCAGTTGGGAACGATCGGTCCGACCTGGTTAAATGGGCGGGCGTCGCATCGGCTGCACTCGGCGTGCTCTATCTGATCGGCCCCTGGCGACAGGATCTGACTCTCAATGCCGGGGATTTTCTGATTCTTCTTAACAGTTTCTCGTACGCGATCTATGTCGGCTTTTCAAAAACACTAATCGCCAGAAACGGCGCATTGAAATCCATCACTTGGCTTTTCATTTTTGGAAGCATCATCGCAGTGCCTCTCGGTGGTTGGGAACTTTCGAAACAAGATTTGTCGACGGTATCTTACGCTTCATGGGGATTCGTGGCGGGCTTGGTTCTTTTTCCGACGATACTCGCCTATTACTGGAATGCGTGGGCACTGGCGAGAGTCCAACCATCAATGGTTGCAGTCTACGTTTACCTTCAGCCGATAATCGGCTTTCTCTCGGCGGTGATTTTTCTTAAGGAAGAGTTCACGGCGAGGGTACTGATTTCTGCGGCGCTCGTGTTCTTAGGAGTGTTCCTCGTGACGACCAATCGCTCAACGAGAGACTTTGACACGGACCTTCCCGCCAACTGAGACGAAAGTCACCCTGCCGTCAGCATCCATTGCGACGAGATCTGCGCGCTTGCCCTCGGCAATGACTCCGCGGTCATCAAGGCCGAGTATCGATGCTGGGGTCGAGGAAGAGATTTTTGCAATGACTTCCCACGGCGTGCCGAGAGATCTGTAGGTTCGAACTGCATCTGCCATCGTTATCACGCTTCCCGCAATACTTCCACGATCGTTCTTGGTGGTTCGGCCCTTGATGGCGATGTTCTCACCCCATAGGCGGAAGTCGCCATCACCGAGTCCGGTCGGCGCAACGGAATCACTGATAAGTGCGAGGGCGTCAGCTCCTTTCATCTTCAATGCAAGGGTAAGAATCTGCGGCGCGACATGCATGCCGTCGGCGATGATGTCGCAGGTGAGTCCTTCTTTGGTAAGCGCCCAGCCCGCGACTCCGATCTCGCGGTGATGCAGTCCGCTCATCGCATTGAACAGATGCGTCACGTGACGGGCACCCGCATCGTAGGCCGCGTCGAGTGTCGCGACATCCGCCCGCGTATGGCCGACCGATGGAATCCAGCCTTTGGCCTTGAGCCTGCGAACGAGCTCGACTCCGCCTCGGACTTCGGGTGCAAAGGTGGTCAGGTGGGCACACCCTTCAAGCTCGTGAAGATCATAGAGCTCGGTCCCGGAAAACTCTCTGAAAAATTCCGGCCTGAGTGCACCGCACATCTGCATGTTGGCAAAGATGCCTTCGTAATGCACCCCGACTATTTGAGCGGCGCATTCGCTCTGCTGAATGGAGACCGCTTCGCGCATCGCTCCCACTACTCGGGAGTAGACTTCTACCGAATCCGGAACAAAGGTCGGAAGCCAAGAGGTAACGCCGCTTTCTGCGAGAAACTCTCCCACCTTGAGTAGACCTGCCGAGTCAGCCTCATTGACGTCGATGCCGACCGCGCCGTGGTTATGGAGGTCGATGAATCCGGGCAGGACGACGGAGCCTTTGAGGTCCATCGTTTCGTCGCCCGAGAGGCCGCTGCCGATTCTTTCAATCGATACTCCCGAGATGAGCAGGTCTGAGCTGACGAGCCCTTCTGGAAGTGCGAGAGATGCGTTTTTCAGTAGCAGCGAGGCCATGGCTTTATTCTAGCAATAAAAAAAGCCCGTGCCGAAAACGGCACGGGCTTTCATGCTGCGAATCAAGTTTAGAAGTTGAACTTGACTCCGAACTGCATGACACGCGGGTCGCGGACTGCAGTCACACGTCCGAACGTCGAGGTGGCCGCGCCGGAGACTGACGGGACGACGAGCGATAGCGAACGGAAGTTAACTATGTTGAAGATGTTGAAGGCCTCGGCACGGAACTGAACGCGGAAGCGCTCAGACAGTATGAGGTTCTTCGACATCGTGAAGTCGACGCGCTTGGTCGGCGGTCCCTCGATGATGCTACGTCCGGCGTTCGGCATATCCGTTCCGATACCCGAGGTTCCCGAGTTGGGGACCAGGACGAAGCAGCCCGTGTTGAACCAAGCCTGCTGCGAGCGACGTGCGCCTTCGTTCGGGTTACAGGTGACAAATCCCCTGCCGACAGTGGTCGGCGGCGGAATGATACCCATACCCGTCGGATCGTATCCTGACACCGTCGCGGTGAACGGGAGACCCGAGTTGAAGGTGATGATTCCCGACATCTGCCATCCGCCGAATGCCTTCTCGTACCAGTCTTTCTGGGCCTTCATGAAGGGCAGTTCGTAGATGAAGTTCATCGAGAGGATGTGACGACGGTCGAGCGCTGCTCTTCCGTAATCAAGCCTCGTGTTGTAGGTGTTCATCGGCGATGACGAACGGTCGTTCTGACTGTCTGTCATGTTGCGCGACCACGTATATGAAACGTTGATCTGCGAAGCGCCTGTGAACCTGTGCTGACCGGTGACCTGCAGCGAGTGGTAGTTCGAGTTGAATCTCGGCTCCACTGTGGCAATCGAACGGAATCCACGATATGGGCGGATCTGATCGAGAATGGTTTCTTCGGTCGACGAGTAGAACGGACGGCCAGCAGCCTGGCACGCGACCAAGGTCGGTGTCGGCGTTGTCTGAGTGTAGTATTCAGCACCTGCAGCGCACTGAGTGGTCAGAGCACGGCCCGGCTGGACGAGGTTCTTCTCGAACGAACCGATAAGGTGCGTTCCCTTCGAACCGTAATAGCCCATCGTCATGAGAGTCTTGCTCGTGAGCTGACGCTGCACGTCGAATGACCAGTGCTGCATGTAAGGCGTTTTCCAGTTCGGATCAATCGCCCTCAGCGACGAAACCGTCAGAGCGGCGACGACCGAACATCCGGC
>CAXRBW010000051.1:0-3328 GCA_964228775.1 Pyrinomonadaceae bacterium
AATCTGCTTGCGAAGAAGGTTGTTGAGAATCCGAACGAGCTTAGTGGTGCGCGTCCGGCGCCGGCTCCGGCGGCTGCGACCGCTTCACCGGCGCCTTCAGTAGAGGCGGCCAAGCCCGCAGAGGCGAAGCCAGAGAAAAAATAGAAAGGTAGAAATACCCTTGCACCGGTGACGAGTAACGATTCGTTCGTTGCTCGTCACTTTTTTAAGAAGAGAGATGCTTTTCAGGCTTTCAGACATTCATAAGTCCTACGCGGGTACCCCTGTGCTGAGGGGCGTCTCGTTCCAGGTCAACCTGGGCGATCGTATCGGGCTTGTTGGGCGGAACGGCGCAGGGAAGACGACTGTCTTCCGAGTCGTGACGGGAGAGGAATCTGCCGATTCAGGGGATGTCATCAAGATCAACGGACTCAAGATGGGTCTGCTGGACCAGCATGTCGAATTCAGCAAGGGTGAGAACGTCCATACCGCCGCTCTCTCGGCGTTTGAGAGGATTCACGACATCGAGGCTGAGATGCGTGAGCTTGAACATCGCATGGCGACCAATCACTCGGATGCGGTGCTCGACCGATATGCATCGCTGCAGCATGAGTTCGAGATGGCTGACGGTTTCACCTACACCGCACGGGCGGAATCTATTCTGCTCGGACTCGGATTCTCGAAAGAGATGTGGGGGCTTCCAACCGAGAATCTTTCGGGCGGCCAGAAGAACCGTCTCGGCATGGCGAGGCTCCTACTCTCAGACGCCGATGTCCTATTGCTTGACGAGCCGACCAACCATCTGGATGTCGGAGCGGTAGAATGGCTCGAGCAATTCCTTGTCGAGTGCGACAAGACGTTTGTCATCATCAGTCACGACCGCTACTTCCTGGACCGCACCGTGAACAGGGTGATCGAGATTGAAAACGGCAAGGCCGTCACCTACAAAGGCAACTACTCCAAATTCGTCATCGAGCGCGAGGAGAGAAGAGAGATTCAGCGCCGAGAATACGAGAATCAGCAATCGCTGATTGCCAAAACCGAGGAATTCATACGGCGTAACATCGAAGGCCAGAAGACCAAGCAGGCAACATCACGGCGCAACATGCTTGAACGGATGGACCGTGTCGACGCGGTCAGCTCAGACAGGCCGAGCGGTAACTTCAAGTTAGCCGCTGTCGAGAGAGCTGGCCAGAACGTTCTGACGACCGAGGAGCTCTCTGTCGGATACGGTGAGACTGTGCTGTCTTCGGGAATCGACGTTCTTCTGCTAAGAGGTGAGTGCCTCGGCGTTATCGGGGGAAATGGAACCGGGAAAACGACATTTCTCCGCACAGTTCTCGGAGAGATTGATCAAACTGGCGGCAAGTTCCTCTGGGGTCCCAAGACCGAGATCGGATATTACTCGCAACAGCTAACCGACCTCGACGGGCGCAACGAAATCATCCAAGAGCTCAGACGTGTGGCTCCGAGTGCAGAGAATGGCGAACTCCGATCATTTCTCGCCCGATTTCTGTTCGTTGGAGAGGATGTGTTTAAAAAAGTTGCGGACCTCTCAGGCGGAGAGAAGGGAAGACTTGCACTCGCAAAGTTGATCTATTCTCGCAAGAATGTGCTGATACTCGACGAGCCAACGAACCATCTAGACATACCTTCGCGTGAGGCACTTGAGGATGCTCTCGCCGAATATCCAGGTACGATTATCACCGTCAGTCACGATAGATTTTTCCTCGACAAGATTGCGACATCGATCCTGTCGTTCGAAGACGGCGGACACGCTCTTTTCTATGACGGGAACTACACCGTATTCCATGATTGGAAGGAGGTCCGAGCCTCGACTGTCGCCACAGCTACATCCGTTGCTGAAGTCAGAGCGCAGGCTTCCGACAAAACAACCTCAAGGGTCGAGCTCAGCAAGAATCAGCGACAAATGCTCGAACGTCGGGCCTCCGAAATCGAGGCCTCACTGCCGAGTCTGGAGGAGGAGCTCGCCGCAGCAGGGGTAAGGCTCAGCGATCCCGCCGTCGCCTCCGATCCCGATACCTACAAGGAGTTAGGTCTCGAGTACCAACAGAAAGAACTCGAGATACAGAACCTCTATTCCGAATGGGACCGGATTAATGAGGACCTGAAATAAAAAACCGCCGGCGCATTAGCCGACGGTTTTTTACTTTCTAAACCGAAGTTTAGCTTTCAGTTCTATAATTCGGGGCCTCTTTGGTAATGATCACGTCATGCACGTGCGACTCACGAAGGCCGGCCGAGGTGATACGAACGAAGCTAGCACGTTCGTGAAGCTCCGCGATCGTCTTGCAACCCGTATATCCCATACCAGATCGAAGTCCCCCGACGAGCTGTGTGACCATGTCGGCGAGCGTGCCCTTATAGGCGACGCGTCCCTCGATTCCCTCTGGGACGTATTTCGAGTCAGCGACGGTGCCTTCCTGGGCGTATCTGTCGGACGAACCTTTTTTCATTGCCCCGATAGATCCCATTCCCCGATAGGTCTTGAAGCTTCGACCCTGGAATAGAATCATCTCACCAGGAGCCTCTTCGGTTCCTGCAAAAAGGGAGCCCACCATCACGGAGTTTGCACCCGCGGCGATTGCCTTTGCGACATCACCTGAAAATTTGATTCCACCGTCTGCGATGATCGGAACGCCACTACCTTGCGCCGCTGCAACGCAATCGATAATGGCGGTAATTTGCGGAACGCCAGCACCGGTGACGACACGGGTCGTGCAGATGCTGCCCGGGCCGATACCCACCTTGACCGCATCGACACCCGCATCGATGAGCGCCCTCGTTGCCTCTGCGGTTGCAACATTGCCCGCGATTAGTTCAATGCCTGAAAATTTTGCCTTTACTGCTTTGACCGCCTCGATGACTCTTGAGGAATGGCCGTGAGCGGTATCTATCACAATGGCGTCAGCTCGAGACTCAACGAGTGCCGCCGCTCGCTCAAGGTAATCGCCTGTCGCGCCTATCGCCGCGGCACAAAGCAAGCGCCCCATGGAATCCTTTGCGGCGTTCGGATATCGGATGGCCTTTTGAATGTCCTTGACGGTTATCAGGCCCTTGAGGTGCCCATCCGCATCGACAACCAACAACTTTTCAATCCTGTGCTGCTGAAGTTTGACCTTGGCTTCGTCGAGCGTTGTGCCGACAGGGACGGTCACAAGGGGCTGGGGAGTCATCACTTCCGCAACGGGGATATCGGACCTCGATTCGAACCTGAGATCACGGTTGGTGATGATTCCGACGAGCCGATCGGCTGAATCGACCACGGGCACTCCGCTGATCTTGAAGCGTTCCATGATGTTCAGTGCTTCGGAGACGAGTGCGGTGT
>CAXRBW010000052.1:0-19590 GCA_964228775.1 Pyrinomonadaceae bacterium
TGACAACGAGTCGAACGTCTGATATCGATGGGAGCAGTGAGGTTTGATCGGCAATCTTCACCCAATCGTAATCAATTGTCCGCCGAGCTGATCGAATTGGAAAATCAATTGGTATCTCAGTGGCGTTCGACTCTATCCTCAGAACCCTAAAGTTTTCGGTATCGATCCATATCTTGCCGTCCATTCCTGTGATTGCGGATGCAGACGTGGTCCCCGACGATATAAGGGCCTGCTGACCCAATTCCTTCGTAATTGAAAAACTGGCGACCACTGCCTGTCGCCCTCTAATAAGATCGGTGTCGACAGCATCGAATTTGGTCTGGCTCTCCTGATTGAATATTTTCGAAAGCACGGTAACAAATTCGCCGGTTGAACTGCTGCCACCAACTTCTTCATATGAGGCTTTCCCTTGTGCATCGTTCTGTCGAACTCCGTTGACAGACAACACCCTATATTCCTCGCCGCCGTTGGCCCGATAACTGACGCCCACCACGATTCTGTCGAGACTCTTGAAATTGGTCGTCCCAAAATAGGCAATCGATCTTTCTATCTGCTGTTTGACGACGAAGTCTGGCATCTCTTCAATCGCTTCTTTTGCCGCTGATCGAGCCTTCGAAACTATCTCTAAAAACTGCTTTGTCGAGGGAAGCATGGCGGATACTGGGTTGGTCCTGCGCCGAGCCGCCTCTTCTAGAGTTCTTCTCAGTTCTCGGTCGCTGCGACTTTTAGAAGAGGTCAGGCTCCTGATTCCATCCGTTAGGTTGAAATCGATTCCTCTCGTACGCAGGTCCTGAATCATTGAATCGAGAAGGGAAGGATTGCGCTCGAGGGCATAAAGCATCTTCACATATTCAGCCTGCGAAATAGGCAGAGGTGTGGACGCCTGCCCAGAGGCGGAGAACGAGAGAATTAGCGTAAAAATGATGGTTACGAATGATTTCATCGCTTGAAGGGATGCATTGGCCGCCGACAGAGTTCACTGCCGATGGAAAGTTTACCCAAAAGAACGAGGCGGTGAAAGCTCACCGCCTCTAAGGAGACCGACAGAATTTCCGAGAGACTTAGTTAACCCACTCTTCCTCATAGTTGAGCTTCCAATGAGCAGAAACCCAATTCTCCGCGGCGGTCATAGCAACTTCTTTCCACTTCTTTACGTTTTCTCCAATCGACAGGGCGGCAAGCGGGTTGCTGGGATCACGTTCGACCCGAATCACCTCAGTCGGCACTTCGATGATGGCCTCTTCCCCCTGCATCACCTTCAATTTCACTTTGCTTCCGACCGGAGGAAGAATTTCCAGCTGGACGAGAGTCGTCGTCTCACCGACGTTTTCGGTCACACCGTTGACCTTCATTCTCTTTCCGGTCTTGGCATCGACCCAGCTTGCGACCACTGCGAGGTTGGCGATTATTCGCTGATTGAAAGGTGACTTAGGCTGTTGTTCGTTAATGTTTAAGTTTTCCATCGATTTAAACCTTCTCTTTTCTAAAACCGCCCAAATAGGGCTGGAAGCTCATCCCCGCTTTTGCTGGGAATTTGAGAATTTATGCGAGGTTTACTTAAAAGTCAAGTATTTTGAACCGTTCAAATCGCTCAGCACTGATAAATGTCAAAAACCTCAATAAAAACCGCTAAAAATTTATTTTATGGTGGTTTTAAGGCTCCGGTGGACGCCAAATTTGCTTGACTTCGAAACCTGATCAATGGTCTTATGGATTCGCTCAAAACGGTCAAGAGACTTCGCACAGTCGGAATTGGTTTGACGCAAGGAGTTCTCAAATATGTTGGTTCCAGCCATTAGAAGGGCGGTCAGTTCATTGATCGCTGAAGTCCCTACGGTGGAGAAGGTCGCTGAGGCGAATCTCCCAACTGAGTTCGGTCAATTTAAAATTGCGGGCTTTCGATCGCTCACAAGCGCGGAGGAGTTTGTAGTCCTCCACAAGGGAGAGCTCAGGCCCGATTCCCCTACCCTCGTACGCATTCATTCACAATGTCTGACTGGAGACGTCTTCGGCTCGGTAAAGTGTGATTGCGGACCTCAGCTACATCGGGCAATGGAGTTAATTGCACGTGATGGGAAAGGTGCCATCATCTATCAACATCAAGAAGGGCGCGGAATCGGGATTATCAACAAGATAAGAGCATATGCGCTGCAGGATGCTGGGGCCGATACAATCGAGGCTAACGAAAGGCTTGGACTCGGAGTTGACCTCAGAGAATACTCGCAATGCGTTGAGATCATCCGCCAGTTGGGTATAAAAAAGGTTCGGGTGCTTTCAAACAATCCTGAGAAGCTCGAAGCGATGAATAGAGGTGGTTTAGAGGTTGTGGAAAGAGTGCCGATTGAATTCTCTCCTTCGGAGAACACGATTGGCTACCTGACCACAAAGAAACTTCAGATGGGTCATCTTCTCCATCTAGTGAGTTAGTTTTCTCCAAAGGATAATCAGTCGAGGCCGCTCTTTAGCGGCCTCTTTTTATTGGTTCGGGGGTTGGCTATACTTCTTCCGCTTAGATTAAAACCTTACCAATTTGAATGTAATGAAAATGAACCTTACACCTTATCTGTTGGCTTTGCTCTCGTTCATGACATGCCTTGTTTTCTCTGAATGGATTCCGGTAAGCGGTGTGAGAAGTGCCGCAGTATCACGTTCAATTTTTACAGCGGCAGTCGATGGGCATGAAATCAAAGGTATCGGGCTGACTTCTGAGAACGCGGGTTACATTTTCACCTCTTCGTATTTTCTCCGGACTGAGAATGGCGGGAAATCCTGGATAACTGTTGATCTTCCGATTGGGGAATCTGAAACGATTGAAGACATAGTCATTGCGAATGGTCGAGGCGCGCGGGTGGTTGTGATCGGAGAGCGAGGAGTTTCAATGTTGCTTCCTGGTGGTGGAGGTTCCGAGTGGTTGAGACTTCCGATAAATCTTGAATCCTATGATCAAAAAGAGATTGGGCGGGGAACAATCTCAATCGATGGTTCAAGCGATGAACTCACCCTCAATGTGATTTTGCCATCAAGCTCAAACTTTTTATTCACGTCACGATACATCTCCACCGACGGCGGGCTGACATGGCTCCACCAATCAAGAGAATCTCGGCCAAAGTCGGATGCTGATGACCAGATTTCCGCAGACTTTAACATGCGGAAAATAAAACGTTTGTTGAATAGCAATGCGGGTGTAGTTTCTAGGGCTACATTCGGCGACACCGAATGGCTTCTCATTAAGGATGGTAATTGCACTAACGGAAAGATTGACTGTCAACAAACCACGGATGTAATCGATGTGTCGTCTGGAACTGTACTGAATATTACTCCTCCAGCAATCAAAACATTGGCTGCAAGGGCTGCGCGTGACGGCGGTATTTTTTCAACGGCATTGCCTCCGGGAGGAAGCACGCGGACAAGTCTCAATCGGGGGTTTGATAAATGTACTGCCGCGACATCATCACAGATGCAGACATGGTGGGATTCCTCCCCCTACTATGACGCCAACATCTACATTTCAGGTCGCAACCGCGGCTGCACCCAGGCCCAACTCACTAGTACGTGGATTAACAATGTCTCCACTCAAGGCTGGGGTCTAATCCCTACGATTGTCGGATATCAGTCACCTTGCTCGAGCTGTAACAGTTGTCTGAAGCATAGTTCCGACTCGACAACTGCCGAGCAGGAAGGCCGCGCAGAAGCCGACATAGCAATTACCGATGCAACCGCACTGGGTTTGAGTCAGGGTACGGTCCTCTACTACGACATGGAGCGTTATGACGACACAAGCGGAACAGGCGCGTGTTCGACTCCAACAAAAGCTTTTCTCAAAGGCTGGACCGACCGTCTTAAAGAGAGGGGCTACATTTCCGGTGTTTACGGATCTCCAACAAATGCGACCAATGACTGGTTGAACCTGCCTGCACAGAGTAGACCGGACGCGGTATGGCTTGCGAGGTGGGACAACGTGATGTCGGTTTGGACTTTCACATCAACCCCTGTGCCTGATTCTGCATGGTCCAACCATCAACGCATAAAACAATGGAAAGCCCCATTCAACGATACTTGGGGTGGTGTTACGTTCAACATCGATGGAAACATCGCAGATGGCCCAGTCGCCGGAATTCAGCTGAGGAATCGCCGCGCGGATTTTGATGGAGACGGTAAAACTGATATCGCCGTATTCAGACCAGAGACGGGCACTTGGTATCTACTCAACAGTTCTGATTCAAACTTTCGTGCGATCTCATTCGGAAATTCGACCGACGTGGTAAGTCCGGGCGACTTCGATGGCGATGGGAAGACGGATGTTGCCATTTGGAGACCGAGTACCGGTGTCTGGCATGTCTTTTCAAGATCTATCTACACTGCGTTTCAGTTCGGCGCACAGGGAGATATTCCAGTACCAGCCGATTACGATGGTGACGGCAGGACAGACTTCGCAGTCTACAGACCATCGAATGGTGTTTGGTATATCAAGAACAGTCTCGACAGTCGCGGAACATCTTTTCGCTTTGAGCAATTCGGATTGGTTGAGGATATTCCAACCCCGGGTGATTACGACGGCGACGGTCGTGCCGACCTTGCGGTCTTCCGTCCATCAAGTGGCGTATGGTATCGGATGGGAAGCACAGCGGGGTTCTCAGGAGTTCAATTTGGAAGCGGAACGGACATAACTGCAGCGGGTGACTACGACGGCGACGGAAAAACCGACGTTGCCGTCTATCGACCGAGCTCCGGGATCTGGTACATCCTCGGAAGCCAAGCCGGTTTCTATGGTTTCCAGTGGGGGTTGAATGGCGATCGACCATCCGCGGGAGATTTCGATGGAGATGGAAAAACTGATGCAGCAGTCTTTAGACCGAGTAACGGGGTTTGGTTCGTTCTAGCCTCGACGCGTGGATATTTTGCTGTTCAATTTGGGCTTACCAATGACAGACCAATAAGCGCTGCTTATTCACCTTGAGTTTTGCTGGGACGTCAGATTGCTAACTTCCGCAAAATTTCTTGATTTTCCCTCAAGTTGGAATCCGATTTGCATCCCTCCCTTCGGTCTGGCCAAGAGGCCCTAAAAAACGAATTGACAGTCGGCAGCTTATTCACTCCTAAATTACAGTATTTAAAGGAGTTGACTGCGTTTAGGTAGGTCAGTTAACGGGCTTTTAAGGACGCTGATACCTAGTTTTGGGTGCAAAAAATCCAAAAATTGGAAATAATTATCCATTAATTCCGAAAAGCCCGAGGGATTGTACCCTCCGAAGCAATCTTGGCCATCAAAAGTTCTTACTTAAAATCACGAGGTTTAACTCAAATGAAAAAACTTTCCTTTAATTTTCTGACAGTTGCGGTGTTCTCGCTCCTGTTTGCTTCTTCGCAAGTATTTGCGCAGTCGCAGGCCAGCTCGGGAAGCATCACCGGCGTTGTCTCTGACTCGAATGGAGCTGTTGTTCCTAATGCTTCCGTGACCCTGACCAGCAAGGCGAACGGATCGACATCAACGACATCGAGCAGTGGCGATGGTGTTTACCGCTTCGTTCTTCTCCAGCCAGGTTCATACACCGTCAAGGCCTCTGCCGCGAATTTCAGTGAGCGATCACTCGAAGTCGGTGTGCAGGTCGGTCGTACGACTGATGCGAACTTCACACTTGGAGTAGGCGGAGTCAGCACGACCGTTGAAGTGACCGCCGAAGGCGTTCAGACGACCACGAGCAACTTCGACGCAGTTCAGAACGAAACCTCGATTCAGACTCTTCCAATTAACGGTCGCCGCTTCCAGGATTTTGCGACATTGACGCCGTCTGCGCAGGTCGATCCCTCGCGTGGACAGATCACACTTTCCGGTCAGCGTGGTATCAACACCAACGTCAACGTCGACGGTGTGGACTATAACCAGCCCTTTTTCGGTGGTATCCGTGGTGGTGAGCGTTCAAACTCGGCCTTCACGATCCCGCAGGAATCAATCAAGGAGTTCCAGGTTGTCGCGGCGGGTTACTCAGCAGAATTCGGTCGTTCATCGGGCGGTATCGTTAACGCCGTCACGAAGTTCGGAACCAACGATCTCAGAGGAACGGCTTTCTATCTGCTTCGTCCTCAAGATCTCGCCAAGTCAAACAAGTACGCAGATGCGCTCAAGGAACAGCGTCTGAGCACGATCGTGGTGAACGGTGTCACCGGCGTCAATGCGACGCTCGCTCCGACTCAGCACCAGTGGGGCGGTTCAGTCGGTGGGCCGATTGCGAAGGATAAGTTCTTCTTCTTCGGGTCATACGAACAGCAGAGATTCAGGGCGCCGCGCCAGGTCCTTTACGGCAACTTGGTTTCCGTTGACACCACACTCCTGAATACCGGTCAGAGGGCGGTCTATGATTACTACCGCTCGATTGAAAATCCTTACATTCAAACCAACGATGCCCTCGCAGTACTCGGTAGAATTGATTGGAATGTTAATGATGCAAACCGCATGAACGTTCGTTACAGCTACAGCCGTAACAAGGCGCTTAATGCAGTGTCCACCGGTGAGACGGCCCTCGATCCGACCACCACTCGCGCCGTTTCGAATAACGGAACTGAAGGAAACAACAACAACATCGTTGTGGCTCAGATGGTCAGCAATTTGACTCCGAGCACGGTCAACGAACTTCGTTTCCAATTTGCTCGCGAACAGCGTCCGCGTGAAGCGAATGTCTTGGCACCAAATGTGAGCACCTCAATTGGTGATTTTGGAACCAGGAACTTCTTGCCAACCACTCAATTCGATAAGCGTTGGCAGTTCGCTGACAGCGTCACGATGATCAAGGGAAACCACACGATCAAGTTCGGTGGTGAGTACAGCAACATTTACGCCGCACAGGAATTCGGATTCAACCAGACTGGCGTTTACACCTTCTCTGGATTGACTGCCACCACCGGTGTCCTTGAGGCGATGTCGACAAACCAGACGGCAACTATACGTGGACGCTTCGATGTTTCCACTGCACGTTACAGACTGCAGATTGGAAATCTTCAGGCAGGCTACACCGTTCAAGAACTTGCCGGATTCGCCCAAGACTCGTGGCGTATCACCCCGAAGCTCACCTTGAACTTCGGCGTCCGTTACGAAAGACAGTTCAATCCGGATGCACAGGTCAACAACTCTGCAGTGGTTAGCCTGATTAAGTCGACTCCTTTCCCACTTTATGGTGGTAGGTACATCGACCCGACGGTAATTCCTGATAGTCAACACCAGATTGGACCGCGTGTTGGATTCGCCTACGATCCGGCAGGTAATGGCAAAACTGTTTTCCGCGCATTCGCGGGCCAGTACTTTGCACGTACTCCTTTGCTAGTTCTCGCGGGACCGTATAACAACTTCCGCGTGCCGGCAGGTGATCTTTCAGTCGAACTCGGACCTAGCATTGTTCCTTCGACTGGATTCAGTCAGACTGCGTTCGATGCAGCGAACCCCCAGTATGTCGCCATCATGGGTGGTACTGGATTTGCACCGAACACCGTCTTTAGACAGTTCGCACTTCTTGGAATCAACCTCAACAACTCGGCCATCAATTCACTGCCGAAGTTGACCACTGCGCAGTTGACCCAGATCACGAACCTGATCTTGGCGGCGACCACGAATCCACCGGCGAACCTTGGTGTTTTCCAAAACGCCAACTTTACCGGCATGGTCTCCAACTTCAAGAATCCGCAGTCGTTCCAGTGGGGAGCTGGTTGGGAACATCAGTGGGCACCTGGTGTCGTGGTCGGTATCGACTACTCACAGGTCAATACTGCGTTCCTGCAGCGTAACCGTGACATCAACCTGCCGAACCCGACAGGAATTGATGCGACGACGGGGCGTATCTTGGTCAACCGCTCAACGAGGCCGATTCAGAGTCTTGGACCCATCCAGATTCGTGACTCCTCTGCGCACTCGACCTACCGTGGACTTAACCTTCGCATGAACATTGCGAAGAAAAACTTCCGCGTCAATTCGTTCTACACTCTGTCGAAGAATATGTCAGATGATGACAACGAACGTGATGCAGGCGGTGTCCTTTACTCAAATCCATACAACCTATCTAGTGAATGGGGACTTTCGAGAATCGATCGACGCCATCAGTTCGTGGCAAACCCGATTTACTACTTGCCAAAAGGTATCGAAGTGTCGAGCACAATCCGTCTTCGTTCGGGCAACCCAGTCAACTCGACGGTGGGTTCGGATCTCAATGGTGATGGAAACAACACTGAGAGGCCGATAATCGCGCCGGGAGTTGAGCTCAGAAGGAATGCTTTCCGCAACCGCAACATCTACGATTTCGACCTCAGGGTTCAGAAGTCGTTGGCATGGGGTGAAAACAGGAAGCTCGTTCTGAGTTCGGAGTTCTTCAACGTGTTCAACTTCTCAAACATCCAGTTGACGAGCTTCGCCTCCACCAACTACTGCTCATCGTCGTCATCGACATGCGGTATGACTGGTATCACAAACCTGAATTTCTTGAAGGTCCGCAATGCCACGGGAACTTTCGCAGGTAAAATCAACGTCTCGAACACTCCGGGAAGCCAAGTGTTCCAGATGCAGATTGGGGCAAGACTCCAGTTCTAAACTAAGCCCGAAAGGGCTTTAACAAAGGCGTGCTCTCAATGGGCACGCCTTTTTCTATGCCTTTCTGTGCTAGATTCGAAATCCGATGAAGATCCTACACATCTCATCAGCAAAGAGCTTCGGTGGGGGCGAAAAGCACCTCGTGGATCTTTGTCGTGGTCTCCAAAGTGAAGGCCACGACGTATATGTTGCTGTGAGACCGACCTGTGAATGGAAAGATAGGTTGGACTTTTTGGCGCCCGGGCATCTTACCTTTGTGACACTGCGCAACTCTTTCGGAATGTTCAGCGCCAAAAGAATTGCTCGGTTCATCAATCGTGAAGGAATTGAGGTACTCCACGCCCATCTTGCAAGAGACTATGTTCCGGCGAGTCTCGCGGGACGTCTCGCAAAGGAAGTCTCTGTCGTTCTCACTCGCCACGTCTTGTTTCCATTAAAACCGTTCTACAAGTTTCTACTTGGAAATGTTGCAGCTGTGGTCGGGGTCTCCAAACCGGTAATCGAGTCACTTAGTGAAATATTTCCCGAAGAAAAACTGAAGCTGATTCCCAACGGGATTGATACTCACCGAAGGGCGCGTAGCAATCGGGATGAAGAAGGTGAGTCGTTCCGCAATGCGCTTGGCATCCCGAAAGAAGCGCATTTGATCGGAATACTGGGAGAGATTTCCGAAGTTAAAGGTCAGGGCGATTTCTTGGAAATGGCCGAATTCGTGTCTGAAGAATTTGATAATTGCAGATTCATCGTAGTCGGCAAGGATAACTCGGGTGGCAGTGCTATCGAGACCCTGAAACGAAAGGTCGAGGGCGGTAACCTCAAGGGACGGGTAGACTTCATTGATTGGATCGATGACACCGTACCTTTTCATTCAGCCCTTGATGTCTATGTATCCGCATCACGAACTGAAAGCTTCGGCTTATCCATTGTGGAGGCCATGGCCGCAGGAACTCCTGTGGTGTCCACAAGAACGCCCGGGCCATCCTCATATTTGAAACACGGTATCACAGCCATGATCACAGAGATCGGTAGCGCCAGGTCTTTGGCTGACGCCGTGATCATGATCTTGAAAGACCCGAGGCTCGGTAAAGAGCTGGCAATCGCGGCAAGAGCCTTCGCGCTCGAGCATTTCTCTTCGAATACGATGGTTGCAGAGACGGCTGATGTTTACAGACAGGTCAAGGATTCAGTGAGGTCAGTTCAGTGAGCTCGTGACGGCAGGAAACACGAGAACAAAAGTGGTGCCACTTCCGACTTCACTCGTCACTTCAATTTCACCCTCGTGTTCTTGAACGATTCCATAGGAAACTGCGAGACCGAGGCCTGTACCAGCGCCAACTGCTTTTGTGGTGAAGAAGGGATCGTAAATCTTGGAAATATTCTCAGCGGCGATCCCTGATCCATTGTCTGAAACAGAAATTGTGACATCCTCGGCTGTCACTCCCGTCACGAGGGTTATGCGACCGTCTCCGTTCATCGCATCCTGGGCATTTAGAATAAGGTTTGTCAGAACCTGTTGGAGCTTGCCTGCGCTTCCTTTAATGACAGGGTTTAAAGGAGAGAAGTCCTTTATTATCTCGACCTCATTCCGCCTTAGTTGAGGTTCGAGGAGTTGAAGCGTGTCATCGACAAGCTTGTTGACTTCAACCAACGTGAATTCCGCTGTGTTTCCCACACGGGAGAAATTCAGTAGATTTCCTGCAATGTTAGATGCCCTTTCAGTCTGTCTTTGCATCTTCAACAACAGGGCATGTTTGGGGTCACTTTCCGGAATCATATCCAGAAGCATTTGGGTGTAGCTTGATACACCAGTCAATGGAGTGTTGACCTCATGCGCAATGCCCGCTGCTAAAAGTCCGATGCTCGAAAGTCTTTCACTCTGTTGAAGTGTCTCTTCAAGCTTTACCCGATCACTTACGTCCTCAATCACCACAATCGCGCCTGTCTGTTCGTGTGTTAGCGGACGGAGAGGTGCGACGGCGACGTTGACTATCAGACTCTTGCCACTTGTAGTCATTGCCTCGAGCTTGTAGGCATGGCGTATGTCCGTCAGAAGCCACCGCGACTTTCCAAGGATATTATCGAGATTCGTGGCAAATACGGGGTCGAATATCTCTTCAGCAGATCTTCCCACAGCCGACTCACGGCCTAATTCGAACATCAACTCGAAGGTCGAATTGCATCGAATGATCTTCCCGTCGTCACCGACTGCTAAGAGTGCAACGTTCACCGACTCAACGATGGATTCATTGAATTCCTTGAGAGCGGCTAGTTCTTCAGCTCGACTTTGCTGATCTTGATAAAGAATGCTGTTCTCAATCGCAACGGCAACATAGCCCGCCAGTGCTTGAACAATGTCGAGGTCTTCTGAAGTCAATAAAGAACCGTCTGATGCGCGGCCAATTCCTATGACGGCAACAGTTCTGCCACGGACGGTGCACGGGACGAAATAATGTAGTTCCTGCGGTGCGAGTCCGGTGGCGGTCAAATCCCCGGCGTCCTGAGACTCCAATTGGTCGGCTCTGAGAATGCCTTTCAGGGAAGATTTGGTACGCAGCGCCTCCATGAAGTCTGCGGGCAGCTGGTAGGATTCGATTCCCACCAACTTTGCGGTCTTGAATCCAGATTCGGAGGATTCATTTTCTACAAATACTGCGACTCTTTCTACATCAAGCACCTGTCGAAGACGTTCAGTGAGCGCATTCAGAAGTGGGTCGAGGGCGGTCGTTGCAGACAAAGTGCGACCGAATTCGAGCAAGCCTCTTCGCAGATCATACCTTTCACCGTAAAAGAATCGCTCGGATCTTTCTTGCAGAAACTTTTTAAGGGGCTCAGAAAGCAAGATAATCGCGGACATTGCGATGATGGCGATTACGGCCCTAATCACGGTTTCGCTAGTCGAAAGATTATCGCCAATTGCGACGAAGATGACTCCGAGTGCTACTGCACCGGTCATGGCTGCGATAGCGATGGTGGTGAGGGCGTAAACCAAGGTGCGACGGACGACCACATCGACGTCCATAAGGCGATAACGAACTACCGAATGCCCGAAACTCAATGGTATGAGGGCCAATGGAAGGATCACAGAGGCTGATAACCAACTGTCTTCGGGTAGTTCCATCAAAGGAGAAAATGCCTGCTTGGTGGCAATCGGAAGCAGGGCAACAATCGTTCCCCACATCGCCCATTTCAATCTCTGCCGCACAACCGGCTGCTTATTCCGGATAAACCTACGGATCAACATCACAGCGCCAGAGGTTATCCCAAGAACAAAGAACCAAAGATTGGCCGTGTCAGACACAACAAAAAGATCATTTCTTCCGACAAATTCCGATACCTGTATCTCAATGTCCTTTGGAAGAACAAAAGAATATAGGGCGAGGACCGTGGTAAAAACGCCGAGAACCAAAGACGGGAGATAGATTGCCGCATGCTTCCACGGGGTGTCACCGAACAGTCTGCTCCGTGTCGGATACCTCATACAGAAATGCATGAAGAGTGCAGTGAAGGTTATGAATGCAAGGTTGTCGATGATGCTTACACCTAGATCGAAATCCTCACCGAGACCAAGAGGTCGAAAAATATGAAAAATAAATGCACTGAGACAGAGATTCGCGAAGTGGAGTACAAACGGTGAACCGCTGCCCTGCTTGAGCAGTACAAATACTCCGACTATGAACCAAAACACTCCGACGAGTGACAAAAGAACGATTGAGGAGGTCCACCGCGGCAACGAATCGATGTTCCGAAGATCCGCGTAATAGTAATTGTTTGTGAATGTGTATGAGGGACGCTGGTAGAAATAGGTTAAGGTGCCGCCGACGCCTGCTTCAGCGAGATATATTTGGATGTCGGATGCCGATTTAAGTTCCTCGATTGGGCCGCCTTCGACACCAATTCCGATTAGGCGGTCACCGGTCGAGAGGCCGGCGCGGGAGGCGGCCATTCCACCTCTTATCTTTTCAGCATATATCGAACCATTTTGCTCGACCCAGACTGCTCCATCGGTTGCGGGAAGAGAATGGGTCGCTCTCTGGTAAAGATTCAGCGTGGCGCCTCCAATGAAAAAGATGGACGCGAGAAACCAAACTAAACTCCAGTTTGTAAGAAGCTTGTTCTTCATTCCAAGGTGAATCGCTTAGGGCTTCGAAACTGCAAAAGCCGTTCCAAAATCTCAAGTAAAAATCACGATGATAACCACCAAAAAATCAATACGTTTGTTGAGTAACTGAAACTTGTGCAGATGGAGTTATTCAGTTTTTTGTTCAATATCCAATTATTTGGAAACGAATCAGGACGGTATGGCTGAGTCTAAAATCGAACCTTGATGCCACCTTGGATGAGGCGGCGATGATTGGAGAATTTGAGGAGTGCGGAATCACCACCCTGGGAGAGGCGCTCATCGAAAAGATTTCGAGCATCAATAATTGCTTCTGCTCTGACAGGAAGGCCAATATTCGGTAGTTTTTTTGTTAGGACGACGCTAAGGCTTGGATCGTATATCGCGACCCGACCTTGAAACGGATCTATCGCAAATATCCTGGCGTCCGAGGATAGCCGTAATACTGTCTGCAGATTGGTTCCATTTCCAAGGTCGGCGGTGACACCGCCGGAAAACATATGGAAGGTCGGTCGGTGTTGGGTCGCATTGAAACTGCGGGCGCGGGCATCTTGGTCGGAAGATACGCCAAATGCATAGCTCGCCGTCACCGATATTCTTTGATTGATCTTACGAATTAATGAGAGTCTTGCGGCGCGTACTTCCAGACGTCGGCTACCAAGGTGGGAAGAAATCTGTATCGGAAATCCTTGATGATTCTTACCATCAATCCTCAAAGAATAAGGAGAGGTAGAGTCTGAAAACACCGATGCCTCAATCTGTGTATCTGAATCAATATCACTGACTAGCCCTAACTGCATTCGCGTCGATCTAGTGAAAGGTATAAGACTCGCGGGTAAGGAAGAGATGTTGGTCGTGGAGAGCAGTATATCGTTCTCGCGCGTTGAGGAAAATTCGTTCGGTGTGTAATTTAATGCGCCGACAACTTTTGTCCGATTGTTCAACTTGAAGGTTAACCCTGCTCTCGGGTTGATAACAGTGGAAGTGCTGGCACCTGGTATCAAAGAGATATCAATGCCTGCAAGAATTATTACACTCGGCAGAACACGCCATTCATCCGAAGCCCCAAGCGATAATTCATTAAGCGACTGAGCTATAAATCCAGGTCTGAATTTGAGTTGTGATAGGGACCCGCCAACTGACACCTCATGATTTTTCCAAGGCTTTGATTGGAATTCAGCCCCGAATTCCCCAACTCCGTACATTTGGCTCGATAGCTGACCCGAGAATGTGAGCGATGATCCAGACGCCAATTTTTGGAAATTAGTGAAGCTGATTCCGGACACATTGCCCGAAGAGGTCATATAGAGAGTTTCGACGATGGTCGAGTTGTCTTTCTCGCCCGCCTCCATCAACGCAATTGCCTCTTCCGGGGAAAGCGTGTCCTCCTCTGTCAGTTGAAAAACTGATCGGCGTAGCTGCGCGGCACGGATAGCCCACATGACATCCGACCTGTTGCCTTTTCTTTCTGGCAGTGTCCGGCCTTGACCTGCAGGCAGAAGATTAAAACGGGAGACGACTTCTTCAGAACCTTTAAGGTCGATCTTTGAAATGCCGGACTCATATCCTGTTGCGATGGCTACAAGTGTGTAACTTCCCGGTGCGAGCTTTGATGAGTATTCTCCAGTCGCAGTCACAACAGTCTTTTTCAGAGCTTCCATCGATCCGCGCTTGAATATCCAAATGACGGCCGATTTGATGGGAACACCAACCGCGTCAGCGACAAAACCTTTCACTGTTGCGGACTCTGGCGCCTTAACACTTGAGGAATTGGCAAATGAGGGTCCGGCACAGAGAACCCCTGTGACGAGTGCGGTGAGAATGAGATTTTTAGAAAACGTCAATTTCATTTCAGACCGTGAACAGTTGTTCACTTGCCCCATGCGGCGGCATCGAAAGAATCAGTGTCGGTCGGAATCTAGGCGTATTGTCTGTCCTTGCAATCGAGGGTGTCAAGAGTTTGACAATTCCTGATATCAGACATCACTTTCACCTAATTAGGTGAAGATAATCTGTCAGCAGAAAGCCTTTAAATACATTGAGTTAACTCGTTTTCGAAATAAGCATGAACCTTGACAAAGTCAGAGCAGGGGCTAGAATGATTTTTACGCTTTTTGCGCGCGGAGACATGGCTGAGTGGCTGAAAGCGGCGGTTTGCTAAATCGTTAAGGGTCAAAAGCCCTTCACAGGTTCGAATCCTGTTGTCTCCGCCATTTTTCTTCATAGGTAGCTATCAACCCTCAGGCGATTGATAGCTATTCTTGTTTCAGGGCATACAAACACTATGACAAAGAGAGTCAGATTTGCGCCAAGTCCGACAGGCTACCTGCACATAGGTTCCGCACGGACTGCCCTGTTCAATTATCTTTACGCACGAAATGTGGGCGGCAAATTTCTGCTGAGGATTGAAGATACTGACCTCGCAAGATCAACCGATGAATCGACCAAATCAATCCTTGATGGAATGGCGTGGCTCGGCTTTCAGCCTGATGAAGAAATCGTTTTTCAGTCGAACAATGCGGATAAGCACCGAGCAATTGCAATACGTCTACTCACCGAGGGAAAAGCCTATCGGGACTTTACTCCAAAGGAACAGGGCACTGACGGCAACATCAAGCAGTCAATCTCGGATAGAGCGAAGAAGCAGGGCGCCGAAAAGGACATGCGAGACAATCCGTTTCGAGAACTTGATAGGAGTGAATCGGAGCGTAGGGCCGCAGCGGGCGAGGCGTTCGCTATTCGTCTCAAGGTCCCAGTTTCTGGCAAGACTTCCTTTGAGGACGCTGTCTATGGTCTGCAGGAACGTGATTATTCGGAGATTGAAGATCTAGTTCTGCTGAGATCGGATGGGCACCCTTTATACAATCTCGCGGTTGTTTGCGACGACATAGAAATGGGAATTACGGATGTCATCCGTGGACAGGACCATCTCACCAATACACATAAACAGATTCTTCTCTATGAGGCGCTTGGTGCCGCTCCGCCGAGGTTCGCGCATCTGCCGCTGATTCTTGCACCAGGTGGAAAAAAGCTATCCAAACGCATACATGGTGAGATTGTCTCTATGACGACCTATCGAGATGCGGGCTTCTTACCGGAAGCGTTTCGTAATTTCCTTGCTCTGCTTGGATGGTCTCCAAAAGCTGAGAAGGAGCTTTATTCACTCGATGAATTGGTCGGCATATTTTCTCTTGAGGGCATTCATCGCAACAACGCAATCTTCAACTTCGATGCGAACAGCTCAAAACGCTGGACAGATGACAAGGCGATTTGGATGAACGCCGAGTACATTCGAACTATGGAACTCGATTCTCTTCTCCCTTATGTCAAGAGTGAACTCAAACTCAGTAAACTCTGGAGGGAAGAATATGAAGAGTCCGAAAGTTCTTGGTTCGAAAAGGCGGTCGACAGTATCCGCGAAAGATTCTTCACTATCAAGGATTTTTCGTCACAGGGTAGAGCCTATTTCTCAGAAGATTTCGACTTTGATTCCACCTCGATTGAAAAGAATCTGAAGAAGTTTCCAGAGTTGCGCGAGCTACTGCCCGAGCTCGCCGACCGCTTTGAGGCAATGGATGATTTCTCCCACGATCCCATCGAAAACACAGTACGTAGCTTTGCCGAAGAAAAGGGTGCAAAAGTCGGAGTTGTGATGAACGGGGCGAGAACCTTGCTATCGGGCGTCTCAGTAGGTCCCTCGATGATTGTTGTTTTCGAACTCATCGGGAAAGAGAGATCTATCATGCGGCTTCGAAGTCAGGTCGCTTGGAACATCTAAATGTTCGAGATTTCCCCATTACAAAAAGACGATATTCCCAGCCTGCTCGGTCTACTAAGGGAATTCGCAATCTTCGAAAAACTTGAACATACCTTCACTGTCGACAACAAAAATATTGAGAGAGTATTTTTCGAAGAGCAGTCTGTGCTCTGTCTGATTGCAAAAGTAGAAGATGTGTCAGTTGGATTCGCGATCTTCTATCCAGTCTTCAAGAGCTTCAGAGGTACAAAGTCATATTACCTAGAAGATCTTTATGTGACTCCTTCCTCCCGCAGCAAAGGAATTGGATATGCGCTGTTCCGAGCGGTCGCGTCAAAGGCGAAGATAGCAGGCTGCTCACGTCTCGATTGGCAGGTATTGGACTGGAACGCGGATGCGATTGATTTCTACAACCGCATTGGTGGAATCAGCGACAAAGGAAACATCGATTTTCGCCTTGATGGGCCTGCGTTCGAGAAACTAGCAGGCTAATCGTCTCACTTTGCGCCACCGGCAAGCTTGCCGACAAGTGTGAAAAGCGGCAGATACATCGCAATGACTATCCCTCCGATTGTGACTCCGAGAAAGCCGATGAGTGCAGGCTCAATCATCGAAAGAATGTTTTTGATTGCTGCGTCGACTTCTTCTTCATAGAAATCCGCAATCTTCCCTAGCATCGTGTCTAGTGTGCCGGTTTGCTCTCCAACACCGACCATTTGAGAAACCATGTCAGGGAAAACCTTGGTCTGCTTCAGCGGCTCGACAAAATGTTCTCCGCGTTCGACCCCATCTCTCACGGCGATGATTGCATTCTCAACCACCACATTGCCTGCGGTCTTCGCTGCTATATCGAGTGCTTCGAGAATCGGTACACCCGAGCCTAGGAGTGTTGAAAGTATTCTCGAGAATCGAGCGACGGCAATTTTCCTAATTAGACTGCCCAATATCGGTAATTTGAGGAGAATCCGATCCAGCGTGAGACGGCCAAGGGCCGTTTTATAGTATGACCGCAACCCAAATATGGTCGCCGTAAGCGCGGCGATAATCACCAATCCGCCCCAACCTGCCACAAATGAACTGATAGCCATCACAATTCTTGTGGGAAGCGGCAACGGCTCACCGCCGAGAAGACCCAAGAAGATTTGTTCAAATTGGGGGATGACGACGACCATTATCACCACGACTGCAATCAAAGCGACGCCGACGACAAACGACGGATAGATCGAGGCTGACACGATATCTTTTCTCAACTTCACCATTTTCTCGATGACAATTGAGAGTCGCTGAAGAATTATGTCGAGGATGCCGCCAGTTTCTCCGGCCTCGACCATGTGGACATAAAGCCCGTCGAACACTCGTGTATGTTTACCTAGTGCAGCGTGCAATGTCGCACCTTCCTCAACATCCTGCCTCACCTGCCGCAAGACATCCCGGAAATATTTATTAGTTTGCTGTTCGGAAAGAATTTCGAGACATTGAACAAGGGGCAGACTTGCGTCGAGCATGACAGAGAATTGTCTGGTAAATGCGGCGAGTTCGGCGGCATTCACTTTTTTCCTCGAACTGAACTTGGGAAGAGTGGCGACCGGGCTTTTTTCCTCTATCCCCGTCATCACCACATTTTCACGTCTCAGCAAATCTCGAAGTTCTGCAGGACTTGCGGCCTGCCTTGAACCTCTTACGATTTCATTCAAATTATTTCTACCCTTGAAAGCGTATGTCGGCATAAGTCTCCTCTAAGTTTCACCTTCTGACCGGCTGACGGAGAGGCGTCGGTCTCGTGACAGGGGGTGCTGAGCGTTCGAAGCCGCCTCGTGAACCAACGACACCTCTTTCAAGAATCTCCTTCAGTTCATCTTGGTTCGGTGATCTCTGCAATGCGGTCTCAAGGGTGATGGATCCTTGCTGGTAAAGGGCGGCGAGCGACTGATTCATGGTTTGCATGCCAGATTTATCCTGACCCGTTTGCATCATCGAATAGATCTGGTGGACCTTGTCTTCTCTGATCAGATTCCTTATTGCTGGGTTCGGCATCAAGATTTCCAGACCCATAACCCGCCCATCTCCTACGGAATTCGGAAGTAATGTCTGACAAAGAATTCCTTCGAGTACCAAGGCAAGCTGACTTCTTATCTGGGACTGCTGTCCCGCTGGAAAAACATCGATGATGCGGTTGATAGTCGATGCGGCGGAGTTTGTGTGCAGGGTCGCAAACGTCAGATGTCCGGTCTCTGCAATTCTTAATGCAGTCTCAATCGTTTCAAGATCTCTCATTTCTCCGATAAGAATCACATCAGGATCCTGACGTAACGCCGTTCGGAGCGCGGCATTGAAGGTCTGTGTGTCGGCATTCACTTCGCGCTGATTGACGACGCAGTTCTTGTGAGCATGGATAAACTCTATTGGGTCCTCAATGGTGAGAATGTGCTCCTTACGGTCTTGGTTGACCTTATCGATCATTGCTGCAAGGGTCGTGGACTTACCAGAACCCGTCGGACCGGTCACCAGCACAAGACCTCTCGGCTTTTTGCACAACTCAGAAACTGCGGGCGGCAAGCCGAGATCGGTGAATGTCTTTATCTCAAATGGAATCGCTCGGAAAACTGCAGCGACTGCGCCTCTTTGATTGAAGATATTCGCTCTGAACCTCGCAAGACCTTGAATGCCGAATGAAAAATCGAGCTCCATATCCGATTCAAATTTGAAGATCTGTCGATCATCGAGCATTGAATACACAAGAGCTTTCGTGTCGTCAGCAGTAAGTGGTGCAACCCCCTCGATCGGTTTGAGGTGACCATGGACACGAACCTGTGGGGGTGTCTGGGTGGTCAGGTGTAAATCCGATCCGCCCAATGTAATCAGGCGCTCGAGCAACACTTCCATAGAGGGACATGTGGTTGAAGGTCTAGTAGACGCATTCATATTGAAACTCCTCAGACAGTCTCTTTGACGACTTCCTCGATTGATGTAATTCCCTGACGCAACTTGTGGAGACCTGACTCTCGCAAGGTGATCATCCCGGCGTCGATGGCCTTTTTCCGCAGATCAAAGGCACTTGCGCCCGAGACAATGAGTTCACGGATCTCATCTGTGATTTCCATCACCTCATAGAGTCCGATTCTTCCCCGGTAACCTGTGCCGTTGCAG
>CAXRBW010000053.1:0-3718 GCA_964228775.1 Pyrinomonadaceae bacterium
GTAAAAAGGACTGATCCGAAACGGCCAGTTCATGCAGATCGGAGGGGCCAGGCTTTGGCCCCTCTTTTCATTCGACCCCCTTGAAATTTAGGCATCCGCGGGGAATTCCTCGTTTTGGTGTTTACTTAGGTCGAGCCAACTTCTAACATTGGAAAAGATACTCTTATTTAGGAGCCCAATATGTTGAAATCAGGTTTTTTCGTAATCATCGTTGTCGTCATCGCCCTCGGAGCGGCGGCGGTGTACGGCTACAGCAAGTTCTTTGGCGCGGGTGAGCCCGCATCGAACCCGGCACCGGCGGGTTCGAACTTCTACGACTTCACGATGAAGGACATAGAGGGCAAGGACATCAAGCTCGACAAATTCAAAGGCAACGTCCTTCTCGTCGTCAATGTCGCGAGCAAGTGTGGATACACTCCGCAGTACGAAGGGCTCCAGGCGACCTACATCAAGTACAAGGACCAGGGATTCACGGTCCTCGGTTTCCCTGCCAATAACTTCATGGGACAGGAGCCAGGCACGAACGAGGAGATCAAGGAGTTCTGCACTTCGAAGTACAAGGTCACCTTCCCGATGTTCGCGAAGATATCGGTCAAGGGTGCCGACCAGGATCCGCTCTATAACTTCCTGACGACGCAGACCGACTTCAAGGGCGACATCTCGTGGAACTTCAATAAATTCCTCGTCGATCGCAACGGCAAGGTCATCAATCGTTTCGGAACGCGGGAAACCCCCGAAGGGCAGACCATCACTGCCGCAATCGAGGCAGCGCTCAAATAGACCGCACCCTATACTCTGCGAAACCAAAGACCCGGAAGCTCATGCTCCCGGGTCTTTAAATTTGGGTAGCCCTTTGGGGGCTCCTCTTTTGGTGCGAGACAAGCTCCGCTGATATTGTTTAGAGGCCCCGACATGACACGAGAAGAACTGCTTTCTTATCTGAAGACCCATCCGCGACGCGTGGTGCTTGCAGGCGCAGGCGCGGTACTCGCCGCCCTCTTGCTATTCTTGTTCTGGACCGTTTACACCTACAACACTCCAATCGAGCATGAGAAGACCGAGGTCTTCATCGAGATCAAGAAGGGTTCGACTCGCGATGAGATTTTCCAAAAGCTCGCCGATGAAGGAATCCTCAATGGCACCTGGGCCATCTGGCTTTATACGAGACCACAGGGTGACGCGCTGAAGCTCAAGGCCGGGGAGTACCGATTTCCCTCGCCGATTTCGCCGCGTGAGGTGGTCGGAGAACTCGTGAAGGGGCAGGAGCGGGCGGTGCGGCTCACCATCCCCGAAGGTTTCACAAGGTTCGACATCGCAAGGCGAATTGTCGCGAGCTTCCCTGTCGAGCCGCCACTAAATGAAAAAGAAATCCTCGGACTGATGGATGACCCGTCGCTTATTGCGGACATCGACCCCGATGCGAAGAATCTCGAGGGCTACCTCTATCCCACAACGTACAGCATCCATATCTCAACCAGGCCTGCGGAGATTGTCAAAACTATGGTCGACCAGTTTCGAAAAATGTGGAAACCCGAATGGTCGGCTCGCGCGCGGGAGATCGGACGCACACCGCATGAGATTCTTACGATCGCTTCGATGGTCGAGACCGAGTCGAAGTTCGAGGCCGAACGCGCAATCGTTGCGTCAGTCATCTACAACAGACTGAAGATCGACATGCCGCTCGGCATCGACCAAACGGCTGTCTATATCGCCAAGATGGAGGGTCGCTGGGACGGCACCATCAACAAGAGCGATCTGCGTTCACGCTCCCCTTACAACACGCGCAGGTTTCCGGGTATACCGCCGGGGCCAATCGCCTCGGTTTCAGAGAGTTCGATAGTCGCGGCCCTGAATCCCGCCGAGACCGAGTACATCTGGTATGTGCTCGACGTCGAAAAGAACGACGGTTCGCACCGCTTCTTCGTGTCATATCCCGATTTCGAGAAGAGCAAACGTGCCTATCAGCAATGGCTCGAAGAAAAGCGGCGCTCCGTGAAGGAGGAAGCCGCCGCGCCCGGGGCCCCTCAGCAATGATCAAACTCATCGCACTCGATCTTGACGGGACGCTGCTCGATTCGAGCGGTGTCATATCTGACGACAACCGCAGTGCGATTCGTGCAGCCGAAGAACTCGGAGTCCTTGTCACTGTCGCCACAGGCAGAAGATTCAGGGACGCGCGACCCGTCGCGCTCGAGATCGGATTCAATGCGCCGATAGTCACGCACAACGGAGCCTTACTTAAAAATGCCGAAACGCTCGAGACCGTCCATGCTTCACTGCTCGATACCGCAACGACCGTCGAGGTCATCAGGGTCGGCGCGGAGTTCGGCGGAGACGCACTTTTGAGTTCGGACCCGCGGGGCAGCGGCTCACTGCTCTATGGAAGAATTTCAGAAGACAATTTCCCTCTCCAGAAATACATCGCGTGGGCGGCGAGGGTGCATAAGGGATCTGATGAAGGCTCGGCTGTCGTGCAGGTCACGGACCTCGCCGAAGCTGCGGCGGCAACGGAGATTGTCCACGTCTCTTTCTCAGGTCATTGTGCGCCGATGTCTGAGCTAAAACATGTGCTTGGCGAGGCGCTCGGTGACAAGGTCAACATACTCTCGACCATCTATCCTGAAAAAGATTTCACTTTGCTCGACGTTCTGCCCGCGGAAGCATCAAAGGCCTCGGGCATCGCGCATCTCGCGGCAGTTCACGGGATATCCCGCGAAGAGATCATGGCCATCGGCGACAACCACAACGATCTTGAGATGCTTGAATACGCGGCCGTCCCAGTCGTCATGGCAAATGCGCAGCACGGACTTCTTGAGCGGACTGATTTCCATCAAACTCTCTCGCAGAACGAGAGCGGCGTTGCGCGGGCGATAGAGAGGTTCGTCCTCGGGCGCTGACGCCTCCGCTTGAGATTGCCTCGGGCTGCAATTAATCTAATCATTTCGAATTTAAAAGGAGTTAAAAGCAATGGCCAACAGAATCGCAGTCATCGAAACCAACAAGGGCACCATCAAGATCGAGCTTCTCGAATCTGACGCACCGAAGACAACTGAAAACTTCAGACTTCTCGCTGAGAAGAACTACTACGACGGTGTCATCTTCCACCGCGTCATCCGCGGCTTCATGATCCAAGGCGGAGACCCGCTCGGCATGGGATATGGCGGTGAGAGCGCATGGGGCGGAAAGTTCGATGACGAGATAAACAAGACATCGGATTTGTACAAGGGGCCATATGCAAAAGGCACGGTCGCGATGGCGAATGCCGGTCCCAACACAAACGGATCGCAGTTCTTCATCATGCATGTCGACTATCCACTGCCCCCGGCATACACGAAGTTCGGCAAGGTCATCGAGGGCCAGGAAGTGGTCGATGCCATCGCCGAGGTGGGGACCGATGGAAGCGATAAGCCGCTCGAGCCGGTCGTGATGAACCGCGTCCATATCGAAGGGTAGTTTTATGCCGGGGTCAGATTAGGCGGCCCCGCGCACAATCAATCTTCGCGCTGAAATCAGTTCTCTGCGAATCCATCGAGGCCGACCGAGACCGCATTTATGCGAGCAATCATTCAAAGGGTGAAGAGAGCTTCCGTCACGGTCGGCGGTGAGTTTGTCGGCTCTATTGGCCCTGGAATAATGCTCCTTCTCGGCGTTTCAAAGACCGACACCCAGACCGAAGCGACTGCCATGGTCGAGAAGGTTATGAACCTTCGAATCTTCG